>CAUYXS010000008.1:0-18158 GCA_963577205.1 Dehalococcoidia bacterium
CCTGCGGGAGCGCGGGAGCGCGGGAGCCTAGTAAGGACACAAAGAAGGCAGAACTTGAGCATGGCGAGCACGTACTGAGAACAAGCGAATGCATGGTCGCGCTACAGTGGCGGCGGGGGTTCCTTATCCGTTCACCTCCGCCAGACCCGCTCGTGACCAAGTTGACACCCCGCAGTGATGCCTATACGGTCGCGGCGGCCGCTATCACCCCATCACTCCATTCCTTTGAGGAGCCTTTCATGCCTGTCGTTCTCGGTGTCGCCGTCTCGAACTCACCTCTTTTGTACCGACCGCGTGCACGATGGGACGACATCTACCGGCAGTTGATCAAGGATGTGACGCAGCCGAATCGCGCGGAGACGGAGACGGCCGAGACGCTGGACGACTACGCGAAGCGGGTCGAGGCGGGGTTCGGTGAGCTCCAGAAGCAGCTGGTTGCCGCCAAGCCCGACGCTGTCGTGGTGTTGTCGTCGGACCGAGGGCGCGTCTTCAACGACACGCAGGTCCCGCAACTCAGCGTCTACGTCGGCGAGGAGATATGGGGCACGACCCACCACGCAGAGATCGGCGAGTCGCCGAGCGACGGCGAGTTGGTCACGCTGGCGTGCCACACCGACATATCGGCATGGCTAGCGGACGAGTTAACCGAAGAGAAATTCGACGTCAACATCAGCCGATTCTTCAAGCCAATGGGCGCGCCGGAGGACGGCGTGGGCCAGGCGCTGACGGAACCAGTGCGCAAGCTAGTCGGCCTCACTACACCCGTGGTCCCGGTGTTCATAAACGCACACCTCCAGCCTGCCATCAGCGGGCACCGGATGCCGCCGTTGGGGGCTGCGATTGCCCGCGTCCTGGGAGAGAGGGACGAGCGCATCGCACTGGTCGCATCCGGAGGGTTGTCGGGCGACCCGCAAGGCTACCTCGCTGGCTGGGTGGACGAAAGCTTGGACGCTTGGGTGCTTTCCCGCCTGCGGCGAGGCCGGTCCAAGCAGTTGGGGTCGATATGGGATCTCGACTCAAACACCGTGCGCGGGGCCACCGCGGAGGTTCGTCAGTGGATCGCGGTCGGCGCCGCCATGGAGAGCCTAGGAGCCAAGGCGAACGTCGTCGACTACATTCGCTTCCATCACGCCACCGTGGGGACTGCCTTCGCGTACTGGAAGCCGTAGCCCGGCTGCAGTTGCAACGGCAGAGTAGAATGTGCACAGTAGAAGATCGCCGGAATGCCGCCATCCAGCCGGAGCGCGGCGAAGAGTCAGTTACTTAAGGAGGGCGTCATGCCAATTCGAATGGGCCTCGCATCTTCCCATGCACCGAGTCTGTTCTTTTCCACCTACGGCGGATGGCAGCGGATGCATCACCGGCTGAACGACGGTCACCCGCAGCCACACGAGACAGAACTCGAGACCGCAGAAGTCATCGCCGAGCGCGTGCCTCGTATCAAAGCCAACTTCGCGCGCCTGAAGGAAGAATTGACCAAGTTCAACCCGGACGTGATCATCGCCGTCATAGGCGACCAGCGTGAGTGGTTCGATGGGTCCAACATTCCGAACGTCGCGGTTTACGTCGGGCCGGACGTGGACACAGTCCACAACACCGGGCAGATGGATGTTGACCCGGCGCCGAACCCCTATGACGAGCAGTTCCGTTACCCCGTGAAGGTAGACCAGGAACTCTCTAAGGCCATCTTGAACGGTCTGGTGAAGGATGGCTTCGACGCAGCCATCGTCACGGAGATGAACCCGCAGTCGCAGCCACAGAAGGGTGTGCCTCACGGCTGGGGCAACACCGGCCTCTATTTGTTACCCGACATGAACATCCCGGTTGTGCTGGTCTTCGTCAACGTAGACGACGGCCCTCCTGCGATCCTGAACGGGGAGCGCTGCCTAGAGTTGGGCCGCGCCATCGCTCGTATCTGCGAGAGTTCGTCCAAGCGCATCGCTATTTATGGGTCCGGCGGCATGTCGCACGACCCGCGTGGCCCTCGCAGCGGCTGGGTGGACGAGCCCTTGGACAACTGGTTCTTGGACCAGTTGTCTTCCGGTCAGGCCGACAACCTCAAGGCTATGTTCTCTTTTCGCTCCGAAAACTTCGTGGGTGGCACAGGCGAGCTGCGCTGCTGGACGGTCGTCGCCGGCGCGGTTGATGAGGTTAAGCCTGGTCACAAAGCCGAGTGGACCGACTACTTTCCTGCCCGCAAGGTCACGACCGGCTCGGGCTGGGTCTACTGGCCACCCATAGAAGAGCAGGCGCCTATCGCGGCCGGCTAGCGGCGGGATCGCAGGACAGGACAATGACGAAGGGGCTCCGGCGCGCTGGAGCCCCTTCGTCGTCCCGCGCCTATACTTGGGTCGATGGACTCGCTGCCACACGCGGACGTCGTCGGAAGTATGCTCCGACCCGCCGCCTTGCTCCAGGCGCGCCAGGACCTAGCCGGCGGGCGCATCTCAGCAGCCGAATTCAAGCGCATCGAAGACGCAGCCGTGGATGCGGCAGTCGCCGTCCAGGTGGACGCAGGCCTGGGCATCGTCACGGACGGCGAGATGCGCCGCCTGTCGTTCCAGAGCCAGATGCCAGAGGCTGTAGATGGCTTTGGACAGTTCGACCTCGACGCGTTCATGTGGGGAAGCTGGCACGGTGACGCGGACGTCGGTGACCTGAGCGTCGGTCGGCCACCGGCCCTCGGCGTAGTCGGGAAGCTCCGCCGCAAGCGGCACCTGTCTGTCGAGGAGTTTACCTACCTGCGCGGCAAGACCGGCTCAGTGGTGAAAACAACGCTACCGAGCCCAAGCCTGTTCGCCAACTTCTGGTCGCCAGCGCAGTCACTCGACGCCTACTCAACCCTCGATGCCTTCTTGAGCGACGTTGCCAGCATCTTGCGCGATGAGGTCGCGGAGCTCGCCCGGCTCGGCGCAACGTACGTTCAACTCGACGCGCCTCACTACCCGCTAATCCTCGATCCCGCTTGGTCCGCGTTCTACGCATCACAGGGATGGAGTGCCGCGGACTGGGTGGCGCTCGGTATCGAGTTGGACAATTCGGTGATCGATGCCTTCCCTGATGTGACCTTCGCGTTCCACCTCTGACGAGGTAACCAGGGCAGCCGGTGGCTGACCGAGGGCGGTTATGAGCGGCTCGCGCGGCCTGTACTCCAGCAGGTGCACGCCCAACGGCTGATGCTGGAGTACGACGATGCTCGCTCAGGGGGGTTCGAGCCGCTCGCGGGCATACCTGATGACAAGACGGTGGTGTTAGGCCTGGTGACGACGAAGGGACCTCGCGAGGAGACAGTGGCCAACCTGACAACGCGTATCGCCGAGGCCGCTCGCCATTTTCCGCTGGCACAGCTCGGTGTCAGCCCGCAGTGCGGCTTCGCCACTTCCGTCGGGGGCAACCGCCTGAGCCCTGCCGACCAGGCTCGCAAACTGGGCGTCGTCGCGCAGACCGCACGCACAGTGTGGGGTTAGCTGGCGTATCATGCCGACGTCCGAGGGAGGTCCGCCTTGCAGACTGAAGCCACGCCTCTGGCTCATCCCATCGAAGGGCGAGTCATCGCCGCCGAGTTGCGGCGCCTTGGCGTCTCGCACGTCATAACAGTACCGGACACCCTACAGCGAACGCTGATCACCGCCATCGCCGAGCAGGGCGACCCGGTGCTCTTGCCCGTGGCGACCGAGGACGAGGCGGTGGGCATTAACGCGGGCCTCTACATCAGCGGTCACCGCCCGATGTTGTTGGTGCAGAACACCGGCTTCTTTGCCTCGCTGAACACGCTGCGAGCCATCGCGGTAGAGGCGCAGGTCCCGACCCTCATGTTCGTGGGCGAATTCGGACGGGACGTCACCAAGCCCGTGTCGGAGCACACCAGCCCACGCGTTCGCGTCATCCAGCCGACGCTGCACGCATGGGACGTACCTTTCTATCGGCTGGATTCGCCGGCCGACCTTCCGCACGTCGAGGCCGCGCTCCGGGAAAGCTACGAGCGCCGGGGGCCTGTCGTCGTTCTGATCGGCGCCGCGACAAGCTAGGAGACGATGTTGCAACGTACTGAAGCCATCCAGACGCTCGCAGACCATCGTGGTGATGCCCTCAGCGTGGCCTGCATGCAGTCGATCGTGCCGTGGCACGAAGCCCAGCAGGCTTCGCAGGGCCACATCGACGCGACGGGCTGCATGGGCAGCGCATCGTCAATCGGCCTCGGGCTCGCGCTGGGTAGGCCGAATCGCCATGTGTGGGTGCTGGACGGTGACGGCAGTCTGCTCATGCAGCTAGGGTCGCTGGTGACGGTTGCCGGGCTCGCCCCGACGAACCTTTACCACTTCGTCTTTGCCAACGGCCTCTACCAGAGCACCGGCAACCAGCCCCTACCTGGGCGCGGGGTGTTCGACGCCTGCGGGCTAGCGCTGTCGGCAGGGTACCGGCGCGCGGCGCGCTACGACGACGCAGCCACGCTACGCGACGATCTACCCGCCATCCTCGCAGCAGAAGGCCCGTCTCTCATCGAGCTGACCATCGAGCCCGAGGATGGACCGCCCCGTTGGGCTCGCGTCCCCATGGCCGCACAGGTGCAGACTCTACGCGAGGAACTGTCCGTCAGCGCCTAGGTCCTCACGCTGCCCATTCCGTACGGTGCCTCTCCGTCTTCACTCGAACCTCGTGACCGGGCGATAAAGCAGATAGCAACACGTTGCAGGCGTGCCATTCGCCGCACCGCAGGCTCACCATCCGGCCGGTCGATGCCGTCGCCCCGCACACCGCCAGCGGGTATGCTTTCCCGGATTTCCTTGACAGGAGCCGACAATGCCTGAGGACATGGGCCTTTTCGAGGCCATCTATACGACGCGCGCAATCCGCAAGTTCCGCAGCGACCCCATACCCTCCGCGCTGCTGCGGCGCGTGCTTGATGCGGCGACGCAAGGCCCTAGCGGGCGTAACAACCAACCGTGGCGATTCATCATCGTCCGCGACCCCGAGCAGAAACGAAAAGTGGCGAGGATATACGAAGATGGCTTCTTCGAGAACCGTGGCCGAGCCGCCGCGGAGAACGCCGACAAGGATCCTTCGGCGTACCTGGCGCTCCACATGGACGAGGCGCCCGTGATCGTGGTTGTCTGCACGACAGTGATCCGTCGGCCGGGCCTCGGTACTGTCACCCCGTTCGCGTCGTCGTACCCTTCAGTGCAGAACCTGCTCCTGGCGGCACGGGCGTTGGGTCTAGGTGGCACCATCACCACGAACCACATGCTGCGATACGAGGAGCTGATGGCGGCGCTTGGTGTCCCGGAGGACCGCCAGATCATCGCACTGGTGCCGCTGGGGTTCCCCGCGGAGTCGCACGGCCCGAAGACGCGCATGCCGGTCGAGGAGATCGCCTTCGCCGACACCTGGGACGAGCCGATCGTCTTCGACTAGTCCCTATGGGGGCATCAGCTCTTGATAGGAGGGAGATGCTCCTGCAGGAACGACGACATGATCGCGATTGACCGCGGGCCGATAGCGTGGCCGAGACCGCCGATCAGGTGGAATTCCGCTGGGATGCCGAGCTCGTCGTAGGTCGCGATGGCCTCTTGCATCATTTGCCACGCTTGGACTGAATCTTCAGTCCCATGGATTCCACAAGTCGGCGTGTGGCTCTTGACTTCCGCGAAGAAGCGTTCGCGCTGTGTCTTACGCTGGGGGAGCGAGTCCGGCGAGAAAAGGTAGCCGCTATGTACGATCAGAGCGCCGAGCGGTGACGAGCGCCGCGGCACAACGTTGAGGCCCGTCATGCACCCCTGCGAGTGACCGATCACCGCGCCGCGCGACTCGTCAAGGCCGTTCTCTTTGGCGCACTCGGCGATGAATGCGTTAAGGGGCACGGCGATCTCGTAGAGGCCCTGTTGCCGAGTGCGCTCCGAGAAACGGTTGTACCACTGGTAATGGCCGGTGGGATCGAAGTCAGCCCCTCGGTTCGATTTGGGGTCGTTCGCGAAGTCGTAGGGGTGCGGTGCGTTGGGTGCGTAGAATTTGGTGCCCGGCAGGGCATCGGCGAGGCCGTCCGCCAGGAACATCATGTCGTCGCCACACCCGCTAATCCCGTGCAGCAGGATAACGAAGCTGTCGGCATTGCCGCCGTTCTTGGGGTCGCGCTGCGGTCCATCTAGGGTTGCCATGGCGCGACCATACCAGCACTCCGGGCGACTAGCCAAAAGCTCGCAGGCCACTTGCGCGCGCAGGTGGAGTATGGTCTGGGCCAGCCTACGGAATGCGCACGTCCCAAAAGAAACGGAGGGTGCCATGGTCAAGGAACGAGAACAGGAAAAAATCCTCGAAGAGGTGGGCCACGAAGAGGAGGCTGGTCACGAGCATTACCGGCCGTACCAGCGCTACCTCGACGCCGAGCTCGGCCTGCGCGAGTACTGGTATCCGGCGCTCTTCTCCCACGAACTGGAGGAAGGCAAGACTAACAACGCCGTCATTTGCGGCGAGCGCATTTTGTTCAAGCGCGTCAACGGCAAAGTGTACGGCGTCGCGGACCGTTGTCCGCACCGCGGTGCAACGCTCTCCCACAGGCCCGAGTGCTTCTCGGAAAACACTGTCTCCTGCTTCTTGCACGGTTTCACCTTCGACGTCCGTGACGGCTCGCTGGTTCAGGTTCTGTCTGACCCGGGAAGCCCGGTAATCGGCAAGATCACCATCGAGACCTATCACTGCGACGAACTCAACGGTGCGATCTTCGTTTACATCGGCGACGGTGACCCGGTGGTTCCGCTCAAGCACGACGTGATGCCCACGTTCCTTGATCCGAATCTCGTGACTTACCCGCTCATGCGCCACCCCATCAAGGCGAACTGGCGCCTAGCCGTCGAAAACGGCTACGACACCGGCCACATCTATGGACACCGCAACTGGGCAGCGGCCGAGCGCTACGGGGCTGTCCTCCCTATGGGGACACGCTCCGCGAACCGTGGAGAGATCAAGGTGGTCAACGAGCCGGGCAAGCCCGTCGGCATGCTGGTGCGCTCGTCCATCAACGCCTGGGTGGCCGAGGTCGAGGGCGTGATGGTCGCACCAGCGGGCGTCGACCCCAACAACATCCCCGATATGTCACAGTTGTTCACAGCGACGCCGGGCAGGGATCCCGAGAACGTATCTTTCTACCCGGACTCCTTCGGGCCGTACCTACCATGCCAGCTCGACGTGAAGGGATTCCCGCGACCTGACCTCTACCACTGGGAATGGTATGTCCCCATCGACGAGGACCACCACATGTACACGATCATCCAGGGCAAGCAGTGCAACACACCCGAGGAGGCCGACGCTTTTCGTAAGGAGGTCGCCGAGACGCTCGCCGCCGATGTGTTCACCTTGCCAGGAGTGGAGCCGGAGGGCTTCAACAACTTCGATATCCTGGGCCGTGAGTCGTCGCACCACGCCTACCAATACGAGGACTTCTGGCACCGCGAGCGCCTGTACCGAGCCGACTACGCCATCGTCGAATGGCGCAAGCTCGTCGCCCGCGAGGCGCGGGGCATCCAGACGCGCGGCAACTTTCAGCGGATAGACAGGGACGACTACATGCGGGGCAAGAAGTAACTCGAGAGATCACGCAGCCGCCAATGCTGGACCGGCATCGGTGACCGAGAGGCGCCCGGGCGGTGCGGAATCGCACCGCCCGGGCTTTTGTTAGGCCCAGCCCGCCAAGCTCACGCTCGGCAACTCCGTCGCACCCATGAGAAACTTGTCGATGCCGAAGGCCGCCTGGCGTCCCTCGGCGATGGCCCAGACCACTAGCGATTGTCCTCGGGCCATGTCGCCCGCGGCGAACACCCCCACCACGCTGGTCATCTTGTCTTCGGTGGTCTTGACGTTGCCACGGCCGTCGAGCTCCACACCAAGTTGCTCGAGGACGCCCTCACGCTGGGGGTGCAGGAAGCCAAGGGCGAGCAGAACCAGGTCCGCTTCGAGCTCAAACTCGCTGTCCGGCACTTCGTTCATGCTCGGCCGGCCCGTGGCGTCCGGTGCTCCCCATTCGATCCGCACGCCGTGCAGCTTCGTCACTTGACCGTCGTCCCCCGAAAAGGACTTGGTCAGGATGCTGTAGTCGCGGATGCCGCCTTCTTCGTGGGCGCTGGACGCGCGCAAGGTCAGCGGCCAGACAGGCCAAGGGTTATTCGACGCCCGATCTTTGGGTGGCTCGGGCAAAATCTCGTACTGGTGCACGACCTCGGCGCCCTGGCGGTGGGCGGTGCCCAGGCAATCCGCTCCGGTGTCGCCGCCGCCGAGGATGACGACCCGCTTCCCCTCGGCCGAGATGCGCTGGCCGGCAGGTGCCGGCGTACCCTGATTGAGCCTGTTCTGCTGCGTCAGGTAGTCCATCGCGAGGTGGACGCCGCCCAGGTCTTCGCCGGGAACGCCAAGCCTGCGCGCCACGGTCGACCCGCCCGCGAGGCAGACAGCGTCGAACTCGGCGCGCAACTCCTCAGCGCTGATGTCGACGCCGACGTTGCAACTGGTGCGAAACTCGATGCCCTCAGCCTCGAGGACCGCGACGCGCCGGCTCACCACTGACTTGTCGAGCTTGAAGTCCGGGATGCCGAGCGCGAGCAGGCCACCGACCACCTCGCTCCGCTCAAACACCGTGACGAGGTGTCCCGCACGGTTCAGCTGCTGTGCCGTGGCGAGGCCCGCGGGGCCTGAGCCCACGACAGCGACGTGCTTGCCGGTGCGCTTTTCCGGTGGCTCAGGCGTGATCCAGCCTTCTTCGAACCCACGGTCAGCGATGGCCTTCTCAATGAACTCGATGGTCACGGGCTCGTCGTTGACGGCTAGGACGCAGGAAGCCTCGCAGGGAGCGGGACAGATACGGCCGGTGAACTCCGGGAAGTTGTTCGTGGCGTGTAGCGCACCCAGCGCTTCGCGCCAGCGGCCCCGGTAGACGAGATCGTTCCAGTCGGGTATCAGGTTGCCGAGCGGGCAGCCCTTGTGGCAAAAGGGCAAGGCACAGCTCATGCACCGGGCGCCCTGGTCGCGCACCTGCTGCTCCGGCCATGCCAGGTAGACCTCTTGGTAATCCTTGGTCCGCTCGGTAACCGGGCGGCGCTCCGGGGGTTCACGGTCGAACTCGATGAAACCGGTGACTTTACCCACGGGTGCCAATCTCCAGCTCCGTGCGCTTGCGGGCCTCGATGACACGCCGGTAGTCCTGAGGGTAGACCTTCACGAACTTGGGAAGGAGCGCGTTCCAGTCTTCGAGGATCCGCTTGGCGTTGGCGGAGCCCGTGTAGTCGAGGTGGTGTTGAACGAGGCCGTGCAGCTCCTCCGCGTCCTCCATGTCCTCCACCGGCTCGAGGTCGACCATTTCCTGGTTGCAGCGGCTCGGGAAGTCACCCGTCTCGTCGAAGACATAAGCGATGCCTCCGCTCATGCCCGCAGCGAAGTTGCGGCCCGTGGGGCCTAGGACCACCAGGCGTCCGCTGGTCATATACTCAGCTCCGTGGTCTCCGACGCCTTCGACGACCGCGCGCGCACCGCTGTTGCGGACGCCGAAGCGCTCACCGGCGATGCCACGGATGAAAGTCTCGCCGGCGGTGGCCCCGTACAGCGCCACATTCCCGACGATGATGCTCTCTTCCGGCAGGTAGGTCGCCTCCTTAGGCGGAATCACCACGAGACGGCCGCCGGACTGGCCTTTGGCTAAGTAGTCGTTGGCATCACCCTGCAGGGTGAAGGAGAGGCCCTTGGCCAGGAATGCCGCGAAGCTCTGGCCTGCAGAGCCTGTGAAGTTGGCGTGGATGGTATTCAGCGGCAATCCTTCCTCGCCGTACCGTTTCGCGATCTCTCCACTGAGCATCGCGCCGACCGTGCGGTTGGCATTGCGAATGGGCAGATCGATGACCACGGGCGTTTGCTGCTCGAGCGCCGGCTTCGACAATTCGATGAGCTGTTGGTCCAGGGCCGCGTCTAGGCCATGGTCTTGGTTCATGTTGTGGTGACGTGCCACCGATTCGGGTGCCTCGGGCCAGACCAGCAGTTCGCTGAGGTCGATGCCCTCGGTCTTCCGCCAATGCTCGATAGCCCGGCTGGTCTCCAGGCGATCGACCCGGCCGACCATCTCGTTGATGGTGCGGAACCCGAGCTGGGCCATGATCTCCCGGAGCTCTTCGGCCACGAAAGTGAAGTAGTTGATGAGGTGCTCGGGCTCGCCCGTGAAGTTCTTGCGCAACTCCGGGTCCTGGGTTGCGACCCCCACCGAGCAGGTGTTGAGATGGCACTTGCGCAGCATGATGCAGCCCTGGGTGATGAGGGCGGCGGTGGCGATGCCGAACTCCTCGGCGCCCAGCAGGCATGCCACGGCAACGTCCCGGCCTGTCTTGATCTGGCCGTCGGCCTGCACCACGATGCGCCCACGCAGGTCATTCGCGACGAGCACTTGCTGCGTCTCGGCGATGCCCAGTTCCCACGGCAGTCCCGCGTGGCGGATGGACGACTCCGGCGAGGCGCCTGTGCCTCCGGTGTCGCCGCTGATGAGCACCACGTCGCCGTGGGCCTTCGACACGCCCGCCGCTATGGTCCCGACACCGACTTCCGCCACCAGCTTCACGTGGATGCGCGCGCTGGGGTTCACGTTCTTAAGGTCGTGGATCAACTGCGCTAGGTCCTCGATGGAGTAGATATCATGGTGCGGCGGTGGCGAAATCAACTCCACTCCCGGCGTGGAATGGCGTATCCAACCGATGTACTCGTCGACCTTGTGGCCAGGGAGCTGGCCACCCTCCCCTGGCTTGGCGCCTTGGGCCATTTTGATCTGGAGGTCGGTTGAGTTCACGAGGTAGTTGGTGGTCACGCCAAACCGGCCGGACGCAACCTGCTTCACCGCACTGACGCGCCGATCGCCGTTGGCGTCCGTGGTGTAGCGATGATAGTCCTCGCCGCCCTCGCCGCTGTTGGAGCGCGCACCTATGCGGTTCATGGCGATGGCCATGGTCTCGTGCGCCTCCCGGCTGATGGCGCCGAGCGAGATTGCGCCGGTGGCAAAGCGCTTGAGTATTTCGGTGGCCGGCTCCACCTCGTCGATGGGGATCGGCTGGTCAACCGGCTTAAGGTCCAGCAGCCCACGAAGCGTGCTGAAACGCCGCTCATAGTCATTGGCCAGCGCCGCGAAGGCCTCGTAGGAGCCCGCGTCGTTCATGCGTGCCGCGTACTGGAGCTTGGCGACAGTGTCGGGGTTCCACATGTGGTACTCACCGTCACGCCGCCAATGGTAGACCCCACCGGACGGCAGGCTCTGGTTGGCCGCAACCTCCATCGAGGGGAAGGCCCGACGGTGCAACGCCAGCACATCGTGCTCGATCGCATCGAGTCCGATACCGCCGATGCGCGAGGGTGTCCAAGTGAAGTACCGGTCGATCAGGTCCTGGCTGAGGCCGACAGCCTCGAATACCTGTGCTCCGTGGTAACTGTGTACGGTGGCTATCCCCATCTTGGAGATGACCTTCACCAGGCCTTTGTTGGCGGCCTTGATGTAGTTCTTCTCCACCATTTCCGGGTCCAGGCCCGCCAAGAGCGTGTCCTGACTCGCCATATCCTTCAACGTCGCGTAGGCCAGGTACGGGTTGACGGCTCCCGCGCCGTAGCCGATGAGCAACGCCAAGTGCGCAATCTCTCGCGGCTCGCCGGACTCCAGTACGAGACCGGTGCGGGTACGGGTGCCCTTGCGGATCAAGTGGTGATGCACGCCAGAGACGGCCAGCAGGCTGGGTATCGCCATGTGGCCCGCGTCGACGCCGCGGTCGGACAGGATGATGATGCTGTGGCCGTGGTCGATTGCCTCGGAGGCCTTCCCGCATAGCTCGTCCATAGCACGCAGCAGTGCACCCTCGCCTCCGTCCGACGGAAAGAGAGTCGAAAGCGTCACCGTCTTGATACCCGGAGCGTCCACCTCGCGGAGTTTGCGGAGGTCGGCGTTGGTGAGGATAGGACTACTGATCCTCACCTGGCGCGCGTGCTCCGGCGTCTCGTTGAAGAGGTTCCGTTGCGCACCAAGTCGCATGGCAACAGACGTGACGAGCTCTTCGCGAATGCCGTCCAAGGGTGGGTTGCTAACTTGGGCGAAGCACTGCTTGAAATAGTTGAACAGCAATTGAGGCTGCTCGGAGAGGACCGCCAGCGGTGTATCGTTGCCCATGGAACCGGTCGGCTCAGTCCCATGGGCCGCCATCGGCTCCAGCAGCATTCGCAGATCCTCCTGCGTGTAGCCGAAAGCCTGTTGCAGGTCTACCACTGTCGTCGAGTCCAGCGCCTCGGCGGCATCGGAGTCGGTCGGCGTGGGGAGTGTGTCGAGATCCACTTGGTTCGCCCGCAACCACTCCCCATATGGCTGACTCTGAGCGAGCTCCGCCTTAATGGTTTCGTCGTCGACGATACCTCCACGCTCTGGGTCCAGCAGGAACATGCGGCCGGGGTGGATGCGCTCCTTGAGGCGCACCTTCTCCGGCGGTACGTCCAATACGCCGGTCTCGGAGGCCATGACCAGGGTGTCGTCAGTGGTGACAAGGTAGCGGAATGGGCGCAGGCCGTTGCGGTCGAGAACGGCGCCGACGCGCGTCCCATCCGTGAAGGCGACCAGCGCTGGCCCATCCCATGGCTCCATCATGCACGCGTGGAAGTCGTAGAAGTCCCGCTTCTCTTGCGACATGGCCACGCGGTCGCCAGTGGCCTCGGGGATAAGCGCCATCATCGCGTGGTGCAGCGGCCGGCCAGTCTGGAGCATCAGCTCGAATGCGTTGTCCAGGCACGCCGTGTCGCTCTGCCCAGGCCAGATGATGGGGAACAGTTTCTCCATGTCATCACCGAACAGCGGCGAGGTCATGGTGCTCTGGCGGGCTGCCATCCAGTTCGTGTTGCCGCGCTGGGTGTTGATCTCGCCGTTGTGCACGACGTAGCGATAGGGGTGCGCCAATTTCCACGAGCCCAGCGTGTTCGTGCTGAAACGCGAGTGCACCAATGCGAAGGAGCTGACCATATCGGCATCGCGCAGGTCGGAGTAAAAGTCCCTGACCTGCGTCGCTATCAACAGGCCTTTGTAGACGATCACCTTGGACGACAGGCTACAAACGTAGAAGTTGTCTGCCTCTTCTAGGTCGGACTCGTTGATGCGGCGTTCAGCCACCTTCCGGATGACGAACAGTTTGCGCTCAAAGGCATTCTGGTCGGCGACCTTCGCCCCACGGCCCACGAAGAGGTGACGGATGACTGGCTGGCACTCCCGGGCCACGTGCCCAATGCTGGAGGAATCGACCGGGACGTCGCGCCAGCCGAGCACGCGTTGGCCTTCGGCTTCGGTGGCTTCGCGGAGCGCGGCCTCGCAGAGGGCCCGTTCCGTCGGATCCTGCGGCAGGAAGACCGAGCCCACGGCGTAGTCGCCCGGCGCGGGCAGGTCAAAGCCCAGCTTCATGGCCTCCCGGCACAGGAACGCATGAGGTATCTGCAACAGCATCCCCGCGCCGTCACCTGTCAGAGGATCGCTGCCCGCAGCGCCCCGATGGGTGAGGTTCGCGAGCACCTCGATGCCCTGCTCGACGATGTCGTGAGAGGCAACGCCCTTGACGTTCGCCACGACGCCCACACCACACGCGTCGTGCTCGAACTCAGGCCGGTAGAGTCCCTTGCGTCGTCTTTTCGCCACTGCCACCGATCACTCCTTCACGTCGCTGCAATACTACGGTCGTCCGCAAGTCCGCATCCTGTAATAAGTAATTGTCGCCCGCTCGTCCGCGAAGAGCGCCGTACGGTCCCCGGCACGGCTCAGGCGCCAATGCGATTGACGTCTGATGGAGTTGGCAGGCGGGCTGGTGACCCCCCCGAGACTTGAACTCGGAACCCGCTGATTAAGAGTCAGCTGCTCTGCCAATTGAGCTAGGGGGCCACAGTGAGCCGGACGACACGTCACGCAATCGTATGGGTCAGGCAAGCAGGCCGTCAACGCGTGGCAAACCGCGGGATAGGTCGTTGACTGTGCACTTTCTGTCGCTAGACTCGAATGGTTCTCCCGGTGCCGCTGTTTTTCGCGGTCCTCGGTGCCGTCGAACAGGTCCCAATGAGCCAAGCAGCCGAGGGTATACCCGCAGAAGACGCCGCCGTTCGGCGTGGCTCTCGCTGGCACCAGACATTCAGCGCATTCCAGTACCGCAACTTCCGCCTGCTCTGGATCAGCACGCTCTTCGTGAGCGGGGGCAACTGGGTGCAGCAGGTGACGTTGGGGTGGCTCGCCTTTGAGCTCAGCAGCTCGGCTTTGCAGGTGTCCCTCGTCGTGGGCTTACGTGCCGTACCGCTGCTGATGGCGCCACTTTCGGGGGCCATCGCCGACCGCTTCGACCGTCGCCGGGTCATGCTGATTGACCAGGCTTTCCTCGCTGTCCTGGCGCTAGGGTTCGCGGCCATTGTCCTGAGCGACAACCATGTGCTGTGGCATCTGCACTTGTTCAGCTTCCTGACCGGCGTCGGGTGGAGCATTAACAACCCAGTGCGGCAGGTCTTGGTCAGCAACTCGGTCCCCCGCCAAGCGCTGATGAACGCCGTGGCCCTCAACTCCATGGCATTCAATTTCACCCGAGTGTTCGGGCCGGCGGTCGGCGGTCTCCTCATCACGTTCTTCGGCCCAGGCCTCAATTTTCTCATCCAGGGAATCTTCTACGTCTGCGTCATGGTGATGATCTTGCCTTTCCGTGCCGAGTACACGTCGGATCACTCGGCGATCCGGAGGCGGTCCATCTTCTCGAACGTGCGCGAGGGCTTCCGCTACGTGGTCGGCGACAAGAACACGCTGACGGTGATCTTGGTGGCGCTGGTGCCGACGCTGACGATGATGTCATTCATCATGACGCTGATGCCGGTCTACGCTGTCGAGGTGCTCGGGCAGAAGCCGGGTGAGGGAAGCACGCTTGGTTTGCTGCTGACCGGCGCGGGCATCGGCGGGTTCGTTGGCACTTTCCTCATGGCCATCTTCAGTCAGATCCGCAACAAGGGCAGACTCGTCATCATCTCCCTGTTCATGGCTGGGCTCGGCATCATCGGCTTCGCGCAGGTCAGCGTGCTATGGCAGGCCATGGCCATTCTGGTGTTCGTCAATGCGTTCCAGATGGCCGTGATGACCACCAACAACACGATGCTCCAAATGATGACGCCGGACGAGATGCGCGGCCGGGTCATGGGCGTCTACATGATGGACATTGGCATGATGCCGCTCGGGGGCCTCGTCGGAGGCCTCATCGCCGAAGCGTGGGGAGTGCAGACGGCGCTGGTTTCAGGCGCGGTGGTCGGCGTAACCGCGGTCACGCTGATCGCGCTCCTGAACCCTCGGTTCCGAAGCCTACGGCTCTAGGGCTCAAACGCTGCGCGAATGGCCGGTGCGAGCGCGGCGTCCTGCGCGGGCAGCACGGTTCTCACATCGAGCAGCACGCGGTCGTTTTCGATTCGCGCCATCACCGCTGGCTCGCCCGTGCGCAACGTGCGCGCCAGTTCGTCGGCGCCGCCGTCGATGCCCGACGGATCCAAGCTCACAAGCCACGTCGGCAGCATGTCCCCAGGGAGGCTGCCGCCGCCGACCGTCGATTCGCCGGTCGTAACGCTAGCCTGCGCCCCGACCGCCTTGGTGACCGCTCGCGCACGCGCTTCTATTTCGTCGAGCGTCGCCGCGATCATGCGCCAGATGGGCACCGCCTCGGCTGCCTCGCCGCGAAGGTAGTGCAACAGCGTGGCGTGCAACGCCGCAAGCGTCAGCTTGTCGGCCCGCAGCGGTCGCGCGAGCGGGTGCCGCGCCAGCCTCGCCACGAGCTCTCGTTCGCCGACGACGATGCCTGCTTGGGGGCCGCCCAAGAGCTTGTCCC
Organism: Dehalococcoidia bacterium; assembly: GCA_963577205.1. GTDB lineage: Bacteria > Chloroflexota > Dehalococcoidia > Lucifugimonadales > Australimonadaceae > CAUYXS01. The sequence continues at coordinate 15,867 of CAUYXS010000008.1, forward strand.
CGGAAATGAACACCAGCCCGGCGCCCGCCGCGATGCTCTGCTGTGGCGTCCACTCGTGGGCCAGTCCGAAGGGCGCGGTGTCGATCAGCGCGCCGCTACCGAGGTCATGCAACAGGGGCACGCCCTTGTTCTTGGCGACGGCCGCCACTTCTGCAACGGACGGCTCGTACGTGAATCCGATGACTTGGAAGTTGCTTCGGTGGACCGCGAGCAGGGCCGCTGTATCAGCAGTCACCGCCTCGTCGTAGTCGCTCGCGTACGTCCGGTTGACTGTTCCCACCTCGACCAGCCGCGCACCGCTCTGCCGTAGTACGTCAGGGATGCGAAAGCCACCGCCGATCTCGCTGGCCTCGCCGCGGGCAACGACGACCTCTTTGCCGTTGGCGATGGCCGCCACACCGAGCAGCATGGCCCCAGCGTTATTGTTGACGACAATGGCGTCCTCGGCGCCGGTGAGCTCGCAAAGGAGCCCGGCCAACACTCGGTGTCGCGTGCTCCGCTTGCCGTCGTCCAGGTCCAGCTCGAGGTCCGAGTAGGCGCCGGACGACTCCGCGGCGCGGATGCTCGCCTCGGAGAGCGGCGCGCGGCCGAGGTTGGTGTGGAGCACGACGCCGGTGGCGTTGATGACAGGCGTAGGCCAGGCTCGCCACGCGCGGATGCGGCGGGCTGCGACGCTCAGGGCCACGGTCTCTGCTGTCGGTACCCCGCTCCCAGTGCCCAGCGCTGCGCGCGCTTCAGCGAGCTGCTCGCGGACCGCGCCGGCGACGAAGCCGTGAGAATACTCGGCCAGCAGCGCGGCCAGCGCGGGCTCAGCCAGCACCTTGTCGACGCTGGGGAGGTCACGATATGGGTTCGGTTCGGTCGTCACCGCACCGTTATCGCACGCCCGGCCATGGGCCGTCCAGGCGAGGCGCAGCGGGCAAGTGTGGTCACCGGAACTCGTCCCCTAGCCCGCTTCTGCACTCGCACCCCGGGCCAGTGCCGGGCCGATTACCTCTTGGAACGCGCGTCTCTCGTCCTCCGGCCACCGGAACGACAGATTGGCGTACATATAGATGCGGCCGATGCCCAGGGCCTGGAACTCGAGGTACCGGGCTGCCACGTAGTCCGGGTCTCCCAGCACCGCCATGGTGTCTCCCGCCACCGCCTGCAGTTCCTCAGGAATGGCGGCGTCTGCGATGTCTTCGGCGGCGCTCCAGTCGTAGGGATGAGTCGCGGACGGCGCGAGCCTCTGCATCTGCTCCCAGCCTTCGCGGAGCCTCGCTTTGATCGGCGCGAGGTCGTAGTCGATGCCCCGCTTCACCAGCCACGCTTGGGAGTCGTCCCGCACGAGGTTGGGCAGCAGCTTGGGGGCGTGCGTGCGGTGGGCCAACCGCCGCGTCTCGCGGATCATCGTCTGCACCTCCAGCACTACCTCAACGTCGGCAAGGTTGCGCCCGGCCTTGGCGGCGCCATCAGCTAGCCAGCCCTTAGCCTCGGCGATGGACTCAGCGTTGGGCTCAACCGCCAACAGCACGCCGTCGCACAGCTCGCCGGCGATGCCGATGACCTTGGGCCCTCGGCCCGCGAGGAACACGGGGACGAGTGGTCCATCGCTATGATGCAGATGGACGTGCGGGTCTCCCCAAACGCCCCACTCGCCGGCCATGGTCCGCTTGATCTCGCTGATGGCCTGTCGGGTCTCGGACAGCGTCAGCGCCGCGTGGCCGATGGTCGACGCCGAGGCATCGCCTCGTCCCAGCCAGAGCTCGTAGCGGCCAGGCCCGAACTCTTGAACTGTCTTGGCAGCCGAGGCGATGACCGAGGTGTGCCGCGGCCCCGGGCAGGTCAGCGCGGGGTGGACCACCAGGTGCTCGGTGTTCGCCAGCACCTGCGCGGAGACCACGTAGTTGTCACGGAAGTAGAGCTGAGAGTCGTTGAAACCACAGCCGTGGAAGCCCGCCTCCTCGCAGCGCTGGGCGAACGCCACCATCTCGGCGACGGGGTGGGAAGGTGGCGTTCGCAGGTCGACCTTCATGGCGGCTCCGGGCGGGGGTTCGCGCCATTGTAGACGACCCCGCTGACGACCGCGGTTCCTCGGCCAAACCAGCCGCGGCACGGTAGTTGATGGCCTTCGTGCGCCTATACTTCCTGGCGAGCCGCACACCCATGCCGAGGTGGCGGAATGGCAGACGCCGCGGACTTAAAATCCGCTGCCACGAAAGTGGCGTAAGGGTTCGAGTCCCTTCCTCGGCACCACTTCTACTGGGTAACGGCCTGGAAAACGACAGGCCTTTGCTGTTCATAAGCGAG
>CAUYXS010000009.1:0-17948 GCA_963577205.1 Dehalococcoidia bacterium
CAGGTCCAAAAAGCGCTTCGGCTCCGATGTTTCGAACCCCAGCACGAACTCCTGGTCGTCCAACCCATAGGAGTAGCTGGTGTGGATTTTCACCTCAGGGTAGCGGTGGCCGACCGCGAAGTGCTCCTCCATCATCCGCTGGCGCTCCTCGCTAGAGAGCTGATACCAGTCGTGGGTCTTCACGAACGGATAGACGAATAGGTACGGCCGGTCCATGGGCTTGATGCGCGTGCGGCTCTCCGACGCATCGTGCCTGTTGTGTTCATGATCGTCGATGTACATCGAGCGCCGCGTCATGGCCAGGTACGAGTGCGTGACGTTCAGGTAGGCCCCAAGCTCGGTTCGGGCCAGGCTGGTGGCAAGGGTCTGCTGGCCCTTTAGGTCGGCGCTAACGGACCAGATCATCAACTCCGCGTCGGCGCGCATGCCCATGAGGCTGTATGTGCGCAGCGTGAACTGTGCCCCAAGCTCGGCGATGACGCTGGCGAACTCCCGCTTGCTGCGGGCGCGGGCGTCCTCCGGCAACCGGCGCCAGGCTGGGTCAGTCTTGTAAAAGGCATAGCGAACGGTCTGCGCAGTAACGTCCGTGGTCATGGTTTGCCTATGATACTGCTGGCGGTCTCCTTCTCTGCACGGTAGGCGAAATAGGCCCCCAACAGCAGAAGCACGCTCCCAAAAACGTAATACGCCGCCACAGCAAGCAGCCCGACAATCGCCGAACCTAAGAGCATCAAGGCCCCGGCGCGTGGCCGGAAGAGCGTCACGAAGCTGCCAAGACCTCCGACCAGCGCGGCGCCGACGGCCAGTAGCCCGAACAACACCTGTCTCCCCGCCTCAAGTCCTCCGCCACCCACTAGGCCGGCGGAGCCAACGAACATGGCCAGCAACGAGCCCAGCAGCGCGAGGCCAACACCGAACAGGCCAACCAAGAGGGCGATCTGGCGCACGACACTCCCAAACCAGGCCTGCGCAAGTCTATCATCGAAGGGCCGTGCCCTAGGCGGAGGCCTGAGGGTTGTTGACCTCCATTGTTGACGATTTACTTTGCCAGGTGATAACGTTTTCGACCTATGGCACACCGAATCGGTTGTCCTTGTCCTATGTAGGTGCGCCGCCTAAATTATGAGGCGCTGCGCCCCGCTGGCTATGGAGCCAAGGACTGGGGTGCAGCTTTTTTTTGTTCGCGACCGGAGGATCCACGATGCCCATTGCAAGCACTGCCGGCCTGGTTGACAACACGAAGGGTGTGATTCCGTATTTGGCGCTCGAGCCCGAGGAATTCGCGGTCGAGGCCGCGCGCTATCGAGCGGGGGAGATCGACGACACTCAGTTCACTCCGTGGCGCCTGCGCCGCGGCATCTACGGCCAGCGCCAGACTGATGCCCAGATGGTCCGCGTCAAACTTCCCGGAGGCTTGGGGACGGCCGAGCAGCTTGACGCGCTGGCCCTCATCGCCGACGAGCTCGCGCCACTCAAGATGGGGCACATCACCACGCGGGAGAACATTCAGTACCATCACATTTCGCTGGAGGACGCTCCAACGGTGATCCGTATCCTCGGCGAGGCTGGGCTCTCCACCCGCGAGGCCTGCGGCAACACCGTGCGCAATGTCATCGCCGATCCCATGATGGGCGTCGACCCTGAGCAGGCCTTCGACATCACTCCATATCTTGTCGCGTACGTCCGCAAGTTCGTGCGGCACCCCATCGCCCAGTCGATGCCGCGAAAATTCAAGACCGCCTTCTCCTCCGGCGAGCACGATCCCGCCATCGTCGGCATGCATGACCTTGGCTTCGTGGCGCGCATACGGGAGATCGACGGCGTCGAGCGCAAGGGCTTCAAGATGGTTGTCGGCGGCGGCACCTCGATCCTCGCCAAGAACGCCGAGGCGCTCTATGAGTTCGTCGCCATTGAGGACTACCTCCGCGTCACCGAAGCGATCCTCCGCGTGTTCGACGCCGCCGACGAGCTTCGCCAGAACAAAATGATGGCGCGCATCAAGGTCCTCATTCATCGACGCGGCATCGACGCCGTCCGGCAGATGGTCGATGACGAACTGCAGAAGCCGTGGGCCACAGAAGAAAGCTTCGACCCCACATCGCTGATGGCTGATGCCCAGGAGACGCCCCCGGCACCTCTGGCCAGCACCGGGGAAGGCGCCGGCGACAAAGAGTTCCTCCTCTGGCGGGCGACCAACGTCGTAGCGCAGTCCCAGGAGGGCTACAACGCTGTGTACGTGAAGGTCCCGCGCGGGGACCTTACCGCTGACCAATTCCGGGCGCTCGCACAGATCACCCGCAACCACGGCTCGGCCAGCTTCGGGCTCAGCGCTGAGCAGAACCTGGCGCTGCGCTGGATCCCCGACGGGGCGCTCTATGCCGTCTGGCGCGAGCTTGGCGCCATCGACCTGGCGGAAGCCGAGGTTTACACGATCACCGATATGACCTCGTGCCCCGGCACAGACAGCTGCAAGCTTGGTATCACCTCTTCCATGGGCCTGAACCGGGCCGTCTCAGATGCAATGCGCGACTGGGATGACTTGCTGGAAGACCCCGCCATCAAGAAGCTCCACGTCAAGGCGTCCGGCTGCCCGAACGGCTGCGGCCGGCACCACCTAGCAAACATCGGCTTCCAGGGGGCATCGATCAAGGGGCCCGGCGGCAACCAGATCCCCGCCTTCGAAGTCTACCTTGGTGGTGCCTACGAGCGCGGCGGCCTCAAGTACGCCCAGCGGGTCAAAGCCAAGGTGCCCGCCAAGCATGTCCCGAGCGCCATCAGGCGGCTCCTTGACTACTACCGGGATCAGCGCCATCCCGGCGAGGAGTTCAACGACTTCGTCGACCGCACGGGCACGGATGCCTTCGAGGCTCTCCTCTCGGAGTTCCGCGAGATCGGCCCGTTGGGCAAGGACACGCTGGATTACTACATGGACTGGGGCAAGAGCATTCTCTACAAGCTGGAGCGCGGCGAGGGCGAGTGCGCGGTCTAAACCAGCGCGAAAGATCAATAGCAGCGAAAGGCCGGCGTGATCACGTCGGCCTTTCGCGTTTCCTTGCCATTCGCAAGGGCCGCAAGGCGGCGCTGGCCTCCGCATTCCTGCTCGTCGCCTTGATCGCGACCACCTGCGGCGGCTCGGCCGAACCCGCCGCTGGAGCCGCGCTTGCCACCGACGGTATCAACCTTGGCGTGCCTGACTTCACCATCTCCATCTACCAAGGTGATGCCGCTCTCGGGGGGGACGAGGTCACGCTGACGGCGATCCTCGAACACACCGGCAAACCACTCGTACTCAACTTCTGGGCCGCGCTGTGCCCGCCCTGCCGGGCCGAGATGCCCGGCTTCCAGGAGGTCTTCGAGGCGCGAGGGGACGAATTCACATTGCTCGGCGTGGACATCGGGCCATTCCAGCTGCTCGGCACCCGCGCGGAAGGGTTAGCGCTCATCCGCGAGCTCGGCGTCGGCTACCCGGCGGGAACCACCTTCGATGAGCGCGCCATTCGCTCGTACCAGCTTCTCGGTATGCCGACCACTTACTTCATCACCAAGGATGGCGTGGTCAAGAGCCGCTTCGCTGGACTGCTGACCGAGAGCAAGATGAACGAACTCATCGACGAGATCCTCTAGGTCGGGGCCCACGATCCGCACGACCTCACAAGCGTGCGAGGGGGCTAGAATGGCCCCCTCCGCCCGGCTGGCGGCACCAGGAGGCGCGAGCGATGGCAATCGCAATTGTAGAGGCGAGGCCCGGCGTTCTCGCGGTCGATGCTGACGGGCACGTCGGCGAGAACGGCGCTGCAATCCTTGAGTACATGGACCAGCCCTACAAGGAGTTCCGCTCTGGCTTCGCAGGGCCCGGAGGGCTGACGCCGCTCGACGGCCACGACCGTTACCTGGGGCGGCGGCTCTACCGAGGCCCTGCCAGCAAGACCGAGGATTGGCTGGAGGCTCTGGAGCGCGGACCCCTCGAGTGGAGCGTGGTCTACCCTTCCCTCGGTCTGTTCTACGGCTTCATGCGTGACCCCGACTACCAGGCCGCCTACTGCCGCGCCTACAACACCTGGCTGGCCAAGGACTTCTGTGCCCCATCGAATGGGCGGATCATGGGCGTTGCCCTGCTGCCCATCTACGACCCTGTGGAGGCCGAAAAGGAGCTACGCCGCGGCGTAGCCATGGGCCTGGTTGGCGGGATGCTCGGTGCCGACGGCTCGCACCTGCTCGGCCATGCGCAGTTCGATCACGTCTACCAGACCGCGGGCGAACTCGACGTCTGCATCGCCGTTCACGCTTCCGGCTCCAGCATGGCGCCAGGCGCCGAACCTTTTCCCAAGTTCATCCAGACCCACACCGTCGCCCATCCCTTTGGCATTCTGCGCCAGATAACGAGCATGATGTTCGAGGGCGTCTTCGAGAAGTTCCCCAGCGTCCGTTTCGGTTTCCTCGAGTCGGGCGGCACGTGGGTCCCCTGGTGGCTGGACCGCATGGACGAAGAGTTCGAGCACCGTGGCGCGGTCGACGCGCCGCTGCTGAGCAAGCCGCCCAGCAAATACGTCCACCAGGGTGGCAACATTTTCTTTGGTTCCGAGGCCGAAGAGCGGTTGCTCGAACCGGTCATGGATCTGCTGGGCGATGATGCAATCATGTACGCTTCCGACTACCCCCACTGGGACGGCGAGTACCCTCGGTCGCTCTATGCCCTGGCCTCCAGGCCGCGCATGACACCGGAGCAGAAGTACGGCATCCTGCGTGGCGCCGCAGAACGGTTCTACGGTTTCGTGAAGTAGCGGCGGCCAATCCGCACGGACCAGTGTCGCTCGGCTCAAGCGACACCAAATTGGAGGCAGGCGATATGCTCGGACTCGGACTCGCATCGTCACCCGCACGATGGCCAACGCGCTCATGGTCGTTGCACATGACAACTCGGGCCTCAAGCGCATGGAATTAGTGAATCGGTTCCTAGCTCACTTCCCTCAGCTCAACGCACACCGCAAGTTCGCCTCGACGTTAGTGGAACTGCAAGGCCGCGGGCCGGCGAGGCCATAACATTCGACATCGCGGGTACGCAGGCATGTGCCATAGCCTTCCTCGATGACCTCGCAGCGGCCTGCCTCAGCCGCTAAGGCAAAGGCCACCCAGCAGCCGTACCGCGGCAAGCATGTCTTGCGAGGCTCATTATCGCTGCGCATGTTTCCTGGCTGGGGCACATAAGCAGGACCTACGGCCCAGCGGACGCCAGCGCTAGTGAGTGTGGGCCCCGTCGTGGCCGTGGCCTCCTGGGTGAGCCAGGAAGTGAGCGGGGTCCCTGGCAAACGCCAAGCGGCAGCCCGGCGCGCAAAAGTAGTACGCCGTGCCTTCATGCTCATGGCTTCCCCCGCTCGGGTTGGCCACGTCGACCTCCATCCCGCACACCGGGTCCATGGCTGTCGTGCTCTCATTGAAAACTGCATCAAGTCCTGTCATGTTCTCTCCTTGCTACCTCTTCCACTGCCGGAGTCTGAGGCTGTTCGTCACCACCGAAACCGAGCTGAACGCCATCGCTACGGCCGCCAGGATCGGGTTCAGGAATCCTTCGTCGCCGAGAGCCCACCTCAGGCCGCTCGGCACCGTCCCGTCGCTGAAGAAGACGTAAAGCAGACCAGCCGCGATGGGAATGAGCAGTACGTTATAGCCGAATGCCCAGACTAGGTTCTGCCTGATGGTGCGGACTGTCGCCTTGGACAACTCAATCGCCGTCGCCACTCCGCGGACGTCCGCACGCATGAGGGCTATGTCGGCTGTCTCGATAGCCACGTCCGTGCCTGTGCCAATGGCAATGCCAACGTCGGCCTGGGCCAGCGCCGGCGCGTCGTTGACGCCGTCGCCGACCATCGCCACGCGCTTGCCGGTCGCCTGGAGCCGCTTGATCTCAGCCGCCTTCTGGCTGGGCAGCACCTCCGCGATGACTTGGTCGACGCCAACCTCCGCTGCCACCGCGCGAGCGGTCGCCTCCGTGTCCCCCGTCAGCATCAACACTTCGATGCCAAGCGCCTTGAGCCGGGCGACCGCCTCAGTGGCCTCTTCGCGTGGCGTATCGGCAACGGCGAGCAGGCCAATAGCTTCGTTCCCTCGCAGCACGACCATAGCCGTGCGTCCGTGCTCTGAGAGCAAGCGCGCTGAGCTCTGCGTTGCGGCATCGAGCTCAATGCCAGCCTTCGTGACGAGCCGCATGCTGCCGACGGCGACCCACTCGCCGTCCACCTGGGCGCGCACACCGAGCCCCGCAGCGGACTGGAATTCATCGGCGGCGGCGGCTTCCTCGCCGCGATCACGCGCCCCGTCCACGATAGCCGCCGCCAGGGGGTGCTCGCTCAGCCGCTCGACGGACGCCGCCAGGCGCAGCAACTCGGCCTCAGTCACGTTACGCGGCAGCACGTCCGTCAAAACGGGCATGCCGCGGGTGAGGGTGCCAGTCTTGTCCATCACTACAATATCGATCTTGTGAGCTTGCTCCAGCGCTTCGGCGCTGCGGATCAGAATGCCATGCTCGGCACCTCGGCCCGTGCCCACCATGATGGCGGTGGGTGTGGCGAGGCCAAGCGCGCACGGGCAAGCGATGATGAGGACGGCGATCATGTTCAGCACGGCAAACTGGTAAGCCGGCGCCGGGCCGAAGGCGAGCCAGACCCCCAGCGTCACCAGCGCGACGCCAAGGACCGCAGGCACGAAGTAGGCGGCCACGGTATCGGCAAGCCGCTGGATCGGCGCCCGCGACCCCTGAGCCTGCTGGACCAAGCGAATGACCTGTCCCAGCGCCGTTTCGCTACCGACCTGCGTTGCCCGAACCGTCAGGCTGCCCGCGCGATTGATCGTGCCCCCGTAGACCGCGTCGCCGATCACCTTGTCGACGGGCAAGCTCTCGCCGGTGAGCATCGACTCGTCGATGCTGGACGTGCCTGCCTCCACTTCACCATCGGCGGCGATGCGCTCCCCAGGCCGCACCACGATGTTGTCACCGGGCACGACCTCGCCGACAGGGATATCGCGCTCCTCACCGTCGCGGCTCACTCGAGCCGTCCGTGGCTGCAGGCCGATCAGCGCACGGATGGCACTGGACGCCCGTCCTTTGGCACGCGCCTCGAGGAAGCGCCCCAAGAGAATGAGCGCGATGATGCTGGCCGAGGTGTCGAAGTAAATCCCGTGGGCCAGCGGCAGCAGGTCACTGAACGCAGTGACGAAGGCGCTGTAGCCGTAGGCGGCGGTAGTCCCCAGGGCGATCAGCGTATTCATATTGGAGGTGCCATGCTTCAGTGCCCCCCACGCGCCCTCATAGAACTGACGTCCCGCCCAGAATTGCACCGGCGTGGCCAGTGCCCATGCGATGGCGTTGACTGTGGTCACACCCAGAGCATTTTCAATGGCGGGGACCAGCATAAGGACCATCACAGTGACTGCTGCCGCGGCGCTGACGACCAACTTATTCCGGAGCTTCCGTACTTCCGCGGTGCGCGACAGACGCTCCACGTCAGCCTCCACGGGGTCGCCGATCTCGACTGATAGCACGGCGAAGCCGGACTGCGCGACCGTATCCCTCAGTAGGTCGAGGGATACGAAGCCACGGACGAAACGCACCGTGGCTTCGTCGGTGGCGGCGTTGACGACCGCCTCGACCACGCCGTCCAGCGCATCCAAACGCGACTCGATGACGCGGGCCCCGGCACTGTCGATGGGTCCCGCCAGTGACACACGTGCCTCGTCCGCCCCGGCGCCGTAGCCGACCGAGCGCACCGCCCGGACCATGGCATTAACCCCGATCGTACCCGGCACGTACGTGATATCAGCGGTATCCGTCGCCAAGTTGACGGTCGCCATCTCGACGCCGTCAAGGCGCTCGAGCGCTCCGCGGACCGTGCTCACGCAGGCGGCGCAGGTCATGCCTTCGATGGGCAGCTCGACGCGTACCGAGCCGACGACGCCCTGAGTCTCGTTCACTTGCGAATGCCCTTTTGTGTTTTTCGTCGTCATGGCCTACCGGTTCGCGACTGCATAGAGCTGCACTAGCTCGCCGACTACCTCATTCTCACGTCCCTCGCGGATGGCGTCGGGCACGCAGGTATGCAGATGGCCCTCAAGCAACACCGCCTCCAGCTTCTCAATGGCCCGCCGCACCGCGTGGGTCTGCTTGAGCACATCAACGCAGTAGGTGTCGGCCTCTATCATGCGGCGAACGCCATCGAGATGACCGCTGAGGTAGCTCAGCCGCTTGAGTGCATTGTCTTTGACTGTTTCTTGCATGACGTACTCCCTACCCTTCCGGGATGGGTTTAGGTTATCGCAGAGTCCCTATCTACGCACGTTATACTCCGATGGTGGAGGCCCGCCTGAGCATGCTAACGAGTACACAAATCGGCCTGGGCATGGCCATTGGCCTAGCGCTGTCAGGCTTCCTTGTCCTCGGCCTAGTGCTCGGGGCTGGGCTGCCTGTGGTCGCGGGCCTGCTTGTCCTGCTTGTGCTGGACCTAACGATCATCGTCGGCGGCTACGCCTGCGTGCGGCGCCACGCTCAGGTGGGCGCTAGATAGGCATACCCCAGATAGGGTACCACTCGCTCATTTTCTTCTCCGTGGGCAACTCGCGCCGCAGCGCCTTCTCCATCCGCGCCTCAAGCGCCGGGTCCCGCCGCTCTTCAGCGGGCGCCCCCACCGGCACGAACGGCGTGTACTTCTTGATTCGGCGCTGGTAGATCCAGTATTGGCGTGTGTCGTTCCAGGTGAACGGGAACACCGCCGCCACGATCCTCGCGCTGATGTCCCGGCCGAGAAGTGCCTCGCCGGCCAGGCCAGTGTCGCGCACGAGCCCCTTGAGTGACGTCCCGCGCGCAATGACCCACTGCGCTCCCAGGTGATCATCCTCAATCGACAACGTGAGAGCCGCCGTCGACGGCTCAGTGCGCAGGATCGCATCGAGCTGCGCGCGCGCCGAGTCAGTCGACTGGCCTGAGTCTGGACGCACGATGATGCCCACGCGGCCAGTGTGAAACGTGCCGAGTTGCCCTTCGAGTCGCGGCGCGGCATTCGCCATCATGCCGATGGCCTCGGACCAGGCGTCGGGCGTTCGTGGATTGCGGTGAAACAGCGCCGAGTACATCATCGTGAGCCCGCCTTCGCCCTAGCCCGCCGACAGGTCCTGCGCCATTTGCCGCAGGCGCTCGACCCGCCGCATGGTCGCCGGGTGGGTCGAGAAGAGCCTCGCCACGCCGTCACCAATGGCCGGCATGATGAAGAAGGCGTTCATGGCCTCGACCTTGCGCAGGTCGTCCTTGGGCACCTTGGACGTGCTACCGCTGATGCGCTCCAACGCCGAGGCCAGCTCCATCGGCCTGCCTGTCAGCGCTGCTGCACCTCGGTCCGCAGCGAACTCTCGGTAGCGCGAGAGTGTCGCCACGAGAATTTGGCTAACGACCCACACGACGATGGTGACGAGGTAGGCCACCATCATGGCGTTACCGCCATTGCCTCGCCGGCCTCTCATCCCGCCCATCAGTCCCATGAAGAAGAAGAAGGTCATGAGGGACGAAGCAACGACGGCAAAGAAGCTGACGTAGGTCATCACTTGGACGTCGCGCGAGCGGATGTGGCTCATCTCGTGCGCCAGCACACCTTCCAGTTCATCATCGCTAAGCATGCCCAGCAGGCCTGTGGTCACTGCAACGGCGGCGTGCTTCTGGCTGCGCCCGGTGGCGAAGGCGTTTGGCACCGCCATGTCAGCGACGGCCACTCGCGGCTTCGGCACGCCCGCCTCCACGGCCAGGCGCCCGACCATTTCGTGCAGGCGGGGCTGGTCTTTCTCTGTGACGATCTTCGCCCGCATTGTTGCAAGCACCATGCGATCCGAGAAGTAGAACTGGACCAGAACCATGAGGCTGACAAAGATCAGTCCGAAGCCCGCGCCGATGCTCCATAAGATGAAGATGAAGACGCCGTACACGATGCCCAGTAGCATCATCGTGATGAGCATCCGCGTCTGCAGCCCACGGTCTACGCCGAGTGTCCGGCCCCGCGTTGCCATCGGTCTCCTCCTGCGTCCTGCCGGCCACGCCGGTTCCCGCATCATAGCGAATAGCCGGCCCGGCGCGAGCCGCCAGCAACCGCCTAGATCACCCGCGGAGCGCGGCTGCAACCTCGCGAAGCGCGGGCATCGCACGGTCGAGCACAAACTGCTCAACACAGAAGGAGATTCGGAAGTATCCCTCCATGCCGAATCCACGGCCAGGTACCACCAGGACCCCTCTGTCAAAGAGCGCATCGACGACACGGAGCTCATCCGCCACCGGCGAGCGCGGGAAGATATAGAAGGCGCCTTGTGGCTTCACGACCTCGTAGCCGGCGTCGCGCAGGCCTTCATACATGAAGTCGCGCTTGCGCTGATAGTCTGCCACGTCCACTGTGACGCCTTGCAAGCGAGCCACGATGCGCTGCATCAGCGCCGGCGCGTTGACGAAGCCGAGCACGCGGTTACTGAACGTAAGCGCGTCCATCAACTCGGCCGCGTTAGGGTCGTCCGGGTGCACCGCTGCGTACCCGATACGCTCGCCGGGCAGGGCGAGATCCTTGGAGTGGGAGCTGACGGTAATCGTACGCGTGTGCAGGCGCTGCGGGAATGTGTAGCTCGCCTCGTCGAACAGTAGGCGCCGGTATGGCTCGTCGCTGACGATGTAAATATCGGCCCCCACCTCGGCGCCACGCCGCTCCAGCACCTCCGCGAGCGAGCGCACGACGTCTTCGCCGTAGACCACACCAGCAGGATTGTTCGGCGAGTTGAGCAGGAGCACCTTCGTTCGCGCAGTGACCTTCGCAGCCAGATCCTCGAGGTCGGGGACGAACCGATCATCGCATCGCACTACAACTGGAACCGCCGCGTGATTGTAGGCGTAGAACAGGTACTCGGCGAAGTACGGGGCCAGCACCAGCACTTCGTCCCCTGGGTCGCAGAGCGCGTGCAAGGCGCAGTTTAGGCCGCCACCTGCACCGACTGTCATCAGCACATTCGCGCCGGTGTACGGCAGTCCGCTCTCCCGCGCCAGCTCGGCGGCCACGGCCTGGCGAGTCTCTAGGTAGCCTGCGTTGGGCATGTAACGATGCATCCCCGGCTCGGGATGCTCTGCCCATCGCTTCAGCTCTGCGAAGAACTCCTCTGGTGGCTCGGTGACGGGGTTACCCAGGGACAAGTCGAAAACGTTGTCGTCGCCCCGCTGGCGGCGCAGCTCGATCCCCGCTTCGAACATGCGGCGAATCCAAGAGCTCTCCGCCATATAGGCCCGGACGGTACGAGAGATAGCCATGGTTTCGGCAGCATAGTTGGGCGACGCCCGGCGCGGCAAGCGACCGCGTAGGCTCTGCTAACATGGCTGCGTTGAAGGAGCCGCGAATGCCGACCACCATGGGACAGAAGCTCTCGTACGGCGATGCAGGCCCTCACTTCATGGTCACGAAGGGGGGTGACGCGGATCTCACTTACGAGGACAGCGACACTGCGGCGTTCCAGCTCGGGAAGCGCTATGTGTCGCCGGCGACGGGGATCACGGTCCTGTGCACCAAGCCGGGTCTGGGCAGGTTGCTCGCCCGTGGCGAGCAACTAGAGATGCTGGCAGCGAAGAAGCTGCCGTCATCGGACTAGGCCAAGAGCCCTAGGGTCGAAGTTAGTCCAGCCGACGGAACACAGCGACGACTCGGCCCTGCACTTCAACGTCGTCGGCCGGGACCATGATGGCTTCCATTTGACTGTTGGCTGGCTGGAGCCGGACTCGATCACCCTCGCGGTAGAAGCGCTTGAGCGTCGTCTCCTCCGTCGACTTGATCCATGCCGCAACCATTTCGCCGTCGTGCGCGTCACGCACGGCCCGAAGCACGACCACGTCGCCGTCGTCGACCAGCGCATCGATCATCGAGGTCCCTTTAACGCGTAGCGCGTAGAGTTCCTCGACGTCTCGCGGGGTCATTTCGGGCGGTAGCCCGATGGTCTCGGCACCCTCTGTTTGCCATAGGTCGGGCGTCGCGACCGGCAGTGGTGCGCCAGCGGCGATGCTCCCGATCACTGGTATCGTGACGGTCTCGGGCGCACGGCTCATGGGCGAGCCGCCGGTGATCTCGAGGCCGCGGGAGATGTCCGGCGCGCGGCGCACGTGCCCTTCGCGCTGGAGGATGCGCAGGTTGTAGTCCACCACCGACGTGGAGCTTATGCCGCAGGCCGCCTGGATCTCCCGCACCGAGGGCATGTACTGATGCTCGGAGTGGTACTCGCGGATGAAATCGAGGATATCGGCCTGTCGTGGGGAGAGCTTGGTCATGGGCTTACCGCCTGCGAGGGAGTCGAAACATTTGTTCGACCCAACTCTAGGCGCGGTCTCCCCGGGTGTCAACGGCGACCTGTCGGGGGCTGCCACGCGGGAAAAGCCCCCGGCGGTGACCAGACTTTGCTAGCCGGTCGCCTTGTGCAGCCTGCGCATGAGCCGGGACTTGCCGCGGGCCGCCGCGTTCCGGTGCACGACGCCCTTGCTGGCCGCGCGGTCTAGGTTGCTGATGGCGACGGCCACGGCCGACGCCGCCCCCTCGGCACCCGCCTGGATGAGACGGTCCGCTTTCTTCACCGCGGTGCGGCTACCTGAGCGAAGGGTCCGGTTGATCGTGCGACGCCGCACTTGGGCGCGGGCAGTTTTCTTCGATGGCAATGGATAGCTCCTGGTCGGCGCGCCTGCTCAATCCGAGCCTGACGTTGAAGGCGATTATCGCTGCTGGGGCGTCTCTTGGCCACTGGGCTCTTGCCCTCGGTTCCGCAGCTCGGTGGATCGAGCGACACTGCGAACGTCTCGGACCCCCTCGACGCGGGAGAACAGCCGGCTGAGCTGTCCCATGGACGCGACCTGTAGCGTCATCGTGATCGTCACCTGGCCATCCGGGTGAACGTCGGTATGGGAGCCCGCGATGTTCACGCTTTCAACCGATACGGTACCGGTGATGTCGTGCAGCAGCCCGACGCGATCCCATGCGTCGACGCGGATGCGCACGGGGTAGAGCGTGCGCGAATCGCCCCACGAAACGGCGATCATACGCTCCGCGTCGGGGTCGGAGCGCATGTTGGGACAGTCCTTACGGTGTATCGTCACCCCGCGGGTCCGCGTCACATAGCCAACGATCTTGTCTCCTGGCAGCGGGTGGCAACACTCGCCCATGCGCGTCAGGACGTTACCTACACCCAGGACTGACACTGACGGCGCAGGTGCCGGCAGCGTCACGTGCGTTGGCTCCGAAGCCGCTTCGGGGTCCTGACGGCTGGCCAGCCTGCTGGTGAGTTGCGCCACCGAGATCTGACTGGACCCCAGGCCAACGTGCATCTCTTCGACATCGTCGACACCGAGCAGATGGGCGACCTCTGACTCGTCCACGTCGACGTTCAGCCGCCGCAGCTCGCGCTTCAGCAGATCGCGGCCTCGCTGGGCGTTCTCTCCTCGCTGCTGCCGGCGAAACCATGCGCGGATCGCCTGTCGAGCCGTCGCCGTGTGGACGACGCCTAGGTGGGGGTTCAGCCAGTCGAGGCTGGGACCACGAGCGACCTTGCTGGCCAATATCTCGACCGTGTCGCCGTTGCGAAGCTGCGTGTCCAGGGGCACGAGCTTGCCGTTGACCTTGGAACCGATGCAGCGGTGGCCGAGGTCGGTGTGGATGCGATAAGCAAAGTCAATCGGCGTCGAACCGGTGGGCAATTCCTTGATCTCGTTCTTGGGCGTGTAGACGAAGACCTGGTCGTTGAAGAGGTCGGTGGTGACTGACTCGAGGAAATCCTCGGTCCCACTGAGGTCTCGTTGCCACTCCAACAGCTGCCGCAGCCACGTCATGCGCTCGTCGAAGCTGCCGTCCTTATGGGGACCACTTTCTTTGTAGCGCCAGTGAGATGCAACGCCGTTCTCTGCGTACTGATGCATCAGGTGCGTGCGGACCTGCACTTCAATGGGCACTCCGCCGGTGGCCCGCACGGTGGTGTGCAACGACTGGTACAGGTTCTCCTTGGGGCTCGCGATATAGTCGTCGAACTCGCCGGGCACCGGCCGCCACAGCGCGTGCGCAACACCCAAGGCGGCGTAGCAGTCCTGCACGCTGTGCACGAGCACACGGACCGCATAGAGATCGTGGATGTCGCCGAAGTCCTTGCCCTGCGCCTGATAGGCTTGAGCCTTCTGATAGGTGCTGTAGATGTGCTTGGGCCGGCCTGTCACCTCACTGTCGAGGCCGGCGCGGACCAACTCCCGGCGCAACACCTCCGTCACCTGGCGAACGTACGCTTCGCGCTCCTGGCGCCGATGGGATAGCAGGCGGGAAATCGAGCGGTACTGGTTCGGCTGCAGGTGCCGAAACGCCATGTCCTCAAGCTGCCACTTGACGTCGCCCATTCCCAGGCGGTGGGCCAGCGGCGCGTAGATGTCCAGCGTTTCCTGGGCGATGGCCACCCGGCGTTCCGGGGTCAACGAACCCAGCGTCTTCATGTTGTGCAGCCGGTCGGCCAGCTTGATGAGGACGACGCGGACATCCTTGGCCATAGCGACCAGCATCTTGCGTAGGCTCTCGGCCTGGGTGGGGTCCACCGGAGGCCTGGCAGCGACGGAGCCGTCGACGTTGAGCAAGTCGAGGCGCTGGAGCTTCGTGACACCGTCGACAAGCCGCGCCACGTCAGCGCCAAAGCGCGCGCTCAGCTCCGCGGGCGAGACGCCACAGTCTTCGACAACATCGTGGAGCAGCGCCGCGGCGATAGTCGTAGCGTCCAGCGAAAGGTCGGCGAGATATGTCGCGACGCTGACGGGGTGCTCAATGTACGGTCCGCCGGAGCGTCGGCTCTGGCCCGCATGGAGCTCGTCGGCGTAAGCGAGCGCACGCTCGACCAACGCCACCTTGTCGGCGGGCAGGTAGCCACGGATCTTCTCGACGAGTGCTTCCACGCCGTCGGCCTCCTTAGGATCCGAAGGGAGAACTAGGGGACACGAAAGGGGACTCTAGTACCCCTTCGCCTATTATAATCTGCCTAGTTCGCAGGCCTCGCGGCCCTGCGAACGGCCAGCGGAGGCACCTCATGAGCGGCCAACAGCACCAGGCACCCCGAGGAACATACGACGTCCTCCCCGACCAGCAGCCCTACTGGCGCTTCGTCGAATCGTCGCTCTCAGCGCGTGCGCAGCGATACGGCTACGGGCGTATCGACACGCCCGTCTTCGAAGACGCGGACGTTTTCCTCCGGACCGTCGGCGACGAGACCGACATCGTCGAGAAGGAAATGTACCTCTTTGAGGACCGCGGAGGACAGCAGCTCGCCCTGCGCCCGGAGGGCACCGCCGCCGTCTGCCGGGCTTACATTGAGCACGGCCTGCACAACCAGCCCCTACCGCTGCGGTTGTTCTACTACGCACCTATGTTCCGGTACGACCGCCCCCAGGCCGGGCGCTACCGCCAACTCCAGCAGTTCGGCGTCGAGGCGATCGGCGACTCCGATGCCGCGCTCGACCTGGAGGTCATCGAGCTCGCCATGCGCACGATCGAGGGCCTGGGGCTGGGTAGCATGCGGCTGCTGATCAACAGTATCGGCGACCAGGCCGACCGCCCCGCCTACTTGGACGCCCTTCGCGAGCACCTGAGACCTCATCTGGATGAGTTGGGCGCTGACGACCGGCGCCGTTTCGAAGGCAATCCGCTACGCCTGCTTGATTCCAAAGACCCACGCATCCAGCCTCTGTTGCCAGGTGCACCTCGCAGCGTCGACTACCTCGGGGTGGGCGCCGCTGCGCACTGGCGCGAGCTACTCTGCCACTTGGACGCCGCAGGTATTCCCTACGAAATTGACCACCGGCTGGTGCGCGGCCTTGACTACTACACGCGCACCGTCTTCGAGGTCCGGCCTGACGTCGAGGGCTCGCAGAGCAGCGTCTGCGCGGGCGGACGCTACGATGGGCTGATCGAGCAACTCGGCGGCGCTCCGACGCCGGCCATCGGCTGGGCAGCTGGCATTGACCGGCTCGTCCTCAACATGCAGCGCCAGGGCGTTGCCGCGCCCGGCCTCCCTGCGTCGCCGGTCGTCGTCGTCTATCGCGGCGACGCCGCGAAGGCTGGGGGCATCGCCCTCGCCCGGAACCTGCGCGCTGCGGGGGCCATAACCACGCTTGCCCCTGAGCGGAGCATGCGCGGCCAACTGCGTTACGCCTCCGGGATCGGAGCTGCGCACGTCATTATCATCGGCGAGCAAGAGTTGGCCAAAGGCACAGTCACGCTCCGGGACATGCAGGCCGGTGACCAGCGCGAAATGACCGCCGGTGAGGCAGTTGCACTGCTGGGAAGCGAACTGAGCGGCTAGAAAATGAGGTCGAGGCTAACGGCGGCGAACCCCGAGGAGTAGGTTCGCTGCACAGCCGCCCTCTTTTTGTCCCGCCAGAACTCCACCGTCGCGTTCTGGTAATTGTTACCGGCGTTCACGGACAACTGGTACGCACCTCCTGCAGCGATCACCGCCGAGGTCCAGATGTCGGGGTAGCCGGGCTTGAACACACGGGCGTGGACCGGGGTCGATCCCGCAATGGCGGGCTGCCCGTCCTCGAACAGCGTGCCGGTGAACACGTTCGGCAGGCCAGGGAAGGTGTATTCGTCGATGTCAGAGTCGCTGAGGATGATGTTGGAGAGTCCTTCTTCTAGTTGCCGGATCACGAAGCTTTGCAGCGAATCAGTCGAGAGCGCATAGACCTCGCCAGACCGACCCAGGCCGAGTCGGATCATCTGCTTTTCAGTCATGCGTACTCCGACGAGCTGGCCGAGCAAGTCGAAGAGGCCGCCACCCTCGCTGCCGTCGATTTGCGTCACGAGAACCTGCATGTACCGCGCTTGTGAGTTCAGGTCCTCACGTATGCCCAGTATTCGCGCCTGGCGCTGATCCAACGGCGAGTTCAGTCCATTTGGGTAGCCCAAGACAAGCACAGACTCATCGATGCTGACCGTCCCCGTGGGGCCGGGAGGCACAAAGTCGAAACCGCCGGTCGATTCGATGATTACGAGCAAGGCGATGTCCAGCGCATCGTTGCGCCCGGTCACCCACGCCTGGCCCACGCGGCCGTCTGCCATCGTCACATCAACCAGCGGCGCTGTACCCAAATTGCGAGAGGTGGTGAGCAGCCGGCCGTCGGCGCCGATCATCACCCCGGACCAGCGCAGGTCGCCCCGCGCTACGCGCACTATGGAGGCTGCAACGACGTCGATCACCTCGTCTAGCGTCGGGGGCGGCGTCGGGGTCGGGGTCGGGGTCGGGGTCGGGGTCGGCGTCGGCGTCGGCGTCGGCGTCGGGGGCGGCGGGGTCGGGGTCGGCGTCGGGGTCGGGGTCGGCGCCGGCGTCGCGGTGGCCGTTGGCGTTGGCGTTGGCGGCGACGGCAATGTCGGCGGCGGCGCCGCGCACGCAGCGGCCAGCATGGCTACACCCGCCAGGGCAACAAGACTCAGGGTGCGTATACGAGCGTAGAGCATAACGGGGCGGCGTCCCTTGGACGCCTTCCGAAGTGTACAACGCACCTGGGTCCACAGTGCAAGGCAAACCGCTGCGAAGAAGACCGATCTCGTCGGGGTCCGGACCCTCACTCACGTGGCAACTCAGGTGCTGCACCGCACCACGGCCTGCTTCATTGCTATGCTATACTGCGTCGTACGACCCCCGGTACGCCGGGGGTTTTGTTGTGAGTGAAGGCTATGAGCGACCGCCTCGAAGCAATCGTCAAGCGGAATGCCGAGATCGAGGAGATGCTCGCACAGCCTGACGTTATCTCGGATGTCCAGCTGATCAACCGGCTCGCCAAGGAGCGCGCGGTGCTGCAGCCCGTCGTCATCGCGCACGGTAGGCTTGCGCGCGCTGCAGCGGCCCTGGCCGATGCGCGCGCTCTCTCCGAAGACGACGACCTCGAC
>CAUYXS010000010.1:0-17583 GCA_963577205.1 Dehalococcoidia bacterium
GTGTGGTCGATCTTGAAGTCGCCGGTGTGAAGGACGAGGCCGCTGGGCGTCCGTAACGCAATGCCGCAGGCGTCGGGGATGCTATGGCAGACGCGGAAGTACTCTGCTGTCGTATCGCCAAGCTGAACTATGTCTCCCGGCTGGATCTCGTGCAGGTCACGGCCGTTGAGCACACCATGCTCTTCGAGTTTGACGCGAACGAGATCGTAAGCCAGTGGCGGTGCATAGACCGGCACGTTCAACTCCCGCAGGACGAAAGGCAGCGCGCCGATGTGGTCCTCGTGCCCATGGGTGATGAGGATAGCCCGGACCCGGTCTTTATTTTCAAGCAGGTACGTGACGTCAGGGAGGACGAGGTCGACGCCGAGCATGTCGGCCTTGGGGAACATGAGCCCGCAGTCGACGACGACGATGTCGCCGCCCGACTCGATGACCATCATGTTCTTGCCGATCTCGCCGAGGCCGCCGAGTGCAACGATACGAAGGGGAGCTGTCATTCCCTAATGGTATACGACATGAAGGGAAGCACCACTGGCGCTAGAACAAACTCAGTTGCCCATCGCCCTTGGGCTCCTGGCTGAGGTCGGTCGGTCGGCCCCCGTTGCAGCGGACTCATCCGGCTTCGCGGGCGCGGCCACTCGCGGATTCGCGCTCGCGGGCACCGCTGGGGCTGCAACCGCCGTCTGCTCGAGCAGTGACACCTGCTCGCTGGGCTCGGCCTCGTGCACCGTTGGCACCTGGTACGCCTCGTCCAGCAGCGCTCGTACCCGCTGGAAGTCGTCCATGATGACGGAGCGCAGGCTGCCGTTGTGGAGCGCCGCGGCAGGATGGTACAGCGGCAGCACGACCTGCGAGCCGAAGCGCCGGGGCTTGGCCTTCAGCTTGCTGATGGTCTCGTTCGGAAACCAGCGGCTCAGCGCGTGGCGGCCGAGCGGAATGATAACGTCAGGCGAGATGGTCTCTATTTGGGCGTCGAGGTAACTAGAACAAGTGGAGATCTCGACGGGGAAAGGGTCGCGGTTATTGGGTGGGCGGCACTTCACCATATTGGTGATGAAGACGTCTTCGCGGCGCAGCCCGATAGAAGCGAGCAATTCGTTGAGGAACTGGCCAGCGGCACCGATGAACGGCCGCCCTTGGCGGTCCTCGTTGAAGCCAGGCCCTTCCCCCACGAACATCACGCGAGCATTGACCGGTCCCTCGCCGGGGACGGCGTTGGTTCGAGTTGCGCTCAGCGCACAGGCGGTGCAATCGAGCACCTGCTCGTGGATAGCACTCAGGTCGGCCACGGCATCCACTCCCCGGTGAGTTTGGCGGCACGATACTCCGTGCCACGTGCCGGCTCCAAGAGGGCTCGACGCGCGCTCGCTAGTCGCTGAAACCTTTGCTCTTGATGAAGCTGATGGTGTCCTGGATGGTGCGGATACTCTCGGCGTCTTCGTCGGAGATCTTGAGCGGCTCACCGCCCTCGGAGAACTCCTCTTCGAACGCCATGATGAGTTCCACGAGGTCCAAAGAGTCAGCGTTCAGATCGTCGACGAACGAGGCCTCGATTGTCACGGCAGCCTCGTCGGCACCCAATCGGTCAACCACCACGGTACGTACTCTGTCGAAGACAGTTGCCATTTATTTCACCTACGCGTTCGACGCCTGGGCGTCGAGGGATTCAGGCTCAGAGTCGTCGGCGACCGAGCCGAGCACGCCATTGACGAAGCGAGGTGACGTCTCACCGCCGTAGGTCTCCGCTAGCTCGACGGCTTCGCTGATCACAACCTTGACAGGCGTGCCGACCTCATATTCCAGCTCGTACAGAGCGAGACGAAGTATATTGCGGTCGACTACGGACAGCTGCGTCACGGGATAATTCGGGGCATAGGCCGAGAGCCGCTCGTCCAGCGCATCGCGGTTCGCTGTCACCCCCGCCACGAGCCGGTCGGCCAGAACCACTGACGCCTGTGCAGCGCGCTTGGCTTCGGCGTGGTGGGAGAGTGACTGGTGCCAGTCGTGGTTAGTCATGTCAGTCTCGTAGAGTACCTGCAGCGCCAGCGCCCGTCCGCGGTGCGATGAAACCTGAGAGGGAGCAGGGTGCTCCTTGTACATGGAGGCCTTGGCGGTCATGTTCCTGCCTGGGGAAAGGCCCACTGCGGGGCCGTCTTTTAGAGATTACGCGAGCGCCCGGACGGAGTCTAGGTCTCCGATATTCGCAGTCTCGATCGAGGGGACGATCCGGCGAGCCAGGCCGGTGAGCACCTTGCCAGGGCCTACCTCAACGACGCGCTCGATGCCGTCCGCGGCCATCCGCTCGATGGTCTGCTGCCAAAGTACGGGAGCGCATATTTGGCGCTCCAGCTCCTGAAGAATCTCGCTGGGATCGCTGATGGGGAGCGCGGTGGAGTTGGCGATGATGGGGGTGGTCGGCCGCGCGATATCGACGCTGGCCAACTCTGCCATCATGGCCTCCTGCGCCGGGCGCATGACCTCGGTGTGAAAGGCGCCGGCCACATCGAGGGCTATGGCGCGCCGAGCGCCGCGGGCCATAGCGAGGGTGACGGCCCGCTCGAGCGCTTCGGTGGCGCCGGCGATGACGATCTGCTCTGCACTGTTGACGTTGGCGAGCTGGGCGCCTGCCTCGGCGCAGAGCGCCTCCACGTCGGGCAGGCGCATCCCGAGCACGGCTGCCATGCCGCTGGGCGTCGCCTCGGCTGCTGCCTGCATGAGCTCGCCACGGCGGCGCACCAGCCGCAACGCCACCGCCAGGTCCAGTGCGCCCACGGCTACTAGCGCCGTGTACTCGCCGAGGCTATGCCCCGCGGCCAGGGCTGGCACGGGCATAGCGCTTCCCAAACGATCCCGCATCGCAGCCAGGTAGGCGATGCTGACTGCGAGGATGGCCGGCTGAGCATTGTTGGAGCGGGTCAGTGCCTCTGCTGGACCGTTGCGAATAATGTCAACGAGCCCCGCGCCGAGCGTCTCCTCGACTTGATCGAACACTGCGCGGGCCGCTGCTGAGCCCTCGCAGGCATCAACCCCCATGCCGACTGCCTGGGCACCCTGGCCGGGGAAAAGGAAGGCGGTGACAGGCATCCGGGAGAGGCTAGGCGCCCTCAGTCTCGATGCTGAGCACGTCACGCCCGCGGTAGTAACCGCAGGACGGGCAGACGTGATGCATCCGCATCGGTCGGTGGCAGTGCTGACACTCCACAACGGCCGAGGTCTGGACGGGTCCGCTTGCGCGATGGGAGCGACTGCTGGCCTTGGAGCGCTTGCGCTTAGGTAGTGGTGCCATGATTTCCTTATTCTCTGTGAGACGAAGCGAACAGGTCTTTCAGGTGTGCCAGCCGTGGATCGAGCTCCGACTCGCAGTCACAGATAGCGTCGTTGAGGTTCGTACCGCAGGCTGAGCAGAGGCCCGCGCAACTTTCTCGGCACACGGGCGCTAATGGCATCGACGCGATACCGTACTGTCGCACGGCCTCGTTCAGGTCGATTTCATGGCGCACATCGATCCTGAAAACGTCACTCTCCTCGTCGTTGTAATTGATGCCGGAGCCCATGGCCCCGGCCACTTGCTTTGAACCTGCCTCATCATCACTATCAACCAGCGGCAAGTACTCCTCGTCCAAGTCCAGTTGCACCCACGTCGTGAACGGCACCAGGCAGCGACTGCAATCGGCATCAAATGCGAGCTCAACAGGCCCGGATACCCCCACGCCAAGGTCGGTGCGGGTGAGGCTCAGGGTGGCCTTGGCGTGGACCGCGGCCGGCTCCTCCTCCTCCCATGGGCCCTCGTAGACGTAGGCCCGGGTGACCCCAGGGGCGTCCTTGAGCAAGCCAGCCACGTTTACATGAAGGCTCATCGCCATCACCTCTCTAGCCTGGAAATTATACCGGGCCTGTGCCCTCCGCGTCCGCATCCATGTTCACGGGATTGGCATGCCTTTCTCTCGGCCGCTTACGCACAGTTCAGGTCGTGGGATGACCGGCAGCGTGATGCGCGACGGGTAGGCAGCCGTGTGAAAGACGGTCTGGCGCGCGGTTCGCATGGTCATGGCTTGCCCCGGCTCCTCGCCGGTGTTTGGGTTGCGGTCGAAGCGCGGGAAATTGCTGCTCGATATCTCGACCCGAATGCAGTGGCCCCGCTTGAATACATTGCTGGTTGCCCAGAGGTCGATGGTGTATTCAACGGCCTCGCCCATGGGCAGGGGAACGGCGCGAGCGGTGCCTTGGCGATAGCGCCCGCGCAGGATGCCGTCGACGAGCCCCATGGCGCAATTGTTTTGCTCGCACACGTCGACCAGCTTGGCGGTGAAGTCAGTGTCCGGTGCGTCCGTGGCGGCGTACAGCGTGACGCTCAACGGGCCCGTCACCTCGATGTCATCGGCCAGCGGGGGCGTCGTATAGCACAGCACGTCTGCACGGCGCTCCGTGGCAGTCTGGTCGGATGGTCCGCCGGGCATCAGCGCGGGGTAGCAGCACAGCCCACCGCCGTTGGTCGGTACCGGATTAGCCGGGTCATAGACGAATGAGTCGCTCGGCTCGTTGCCTAGCCCATCGGTCGGCGCGTCCGTCGACAGCGCGCCGTCGCCGTCCAGCGTGTTGGCGTGGCCGTCCGAACGGAAGAAGTAGTCGACGTACTGGGTGCGCGCCAGCGGCCACTCCTGCTCCGAGCGCCACTCGTTATCGCCCATGACAAAGATGCGCACCGGCGGTTCCTCGGCGACTCCGTTGTCGACACCCTTCAACCAGTGGTCCCACCAGCGCAGGTGCTCGGCTAGCAAGTCCATGCCCACTGGGCTGGCTGCCATCCCGAAATACTGCGCGCCGGATGCGGCGGCGGCCAGCGTCGTGTGAGACCACGGTCCGACGATGAGCCGCTGGCCCTGCCTCGCCTCCTGCGTGGCGCCGTGCTGCTGCATGCCGACGAAGTTGCGCAGGCTGCCGCCGAGGAAAATGTCGAACCAGCCGGCGACGTTCAGCGCGGGCGTGGTGATGACATGGTGGGAGTCCGCGATGCGCACACTGCGCCAGTACGCGTCGTCCGTCGGATGGCGCAACCACTCGAAGTAGTAGGGCGTTTGCGTTTCGTCTAGGTGAGGCAGCGCACTGGGTGCCGCGTCGGCGAGGCTCTCGGGCAGGCGATCGATGGCGGCGATTAGCCGCCCATGGCCGCCGTCGCTTGCGCCGCTGTCGTTGCCCGCCAAGCTCGGGAGGTTGGCCAGCGTGAGCGCGTTGAGCGACCATGAGCCTACGAAGCCCAACTGGAAGGCGCCACCCTGGTAGGTCCAGCCTTCGTAGTAATCATCTGAGGTTACGAGCGGGACGAGGCACACCAGCGCGGGTGGCTGCTGCGTCGCCGCAAGCCACTGCGTAGCGCCGACGTACGACCCGCCGTAGGTGCCGACCTTGCCCGACGACCACCGTTGCTCAGCGCACCAGGCGACGGTGTCGAACCCATCGTCGCGCTCCTGGTGGAACGGCTGGAAGTCGCCATCAGAGCCGAAACGGCCGCGCACGTCTTGGATGACGACGGCGTAGCCACGCTGGGCCACGTAGTGTGGGATGACGACGTGGTTGCCCCGCCGCTCCCAGCGATTGTACGGCGTGCGCTCCAAGATGACCGGGAAGCGCCCCGGTGCATCGGGTCGGTAGACGTCGGCGCGCAAGACCGTGCCGTCGCGCATGAGTACCGCGACGTCGGTCTCGATCCTGACGGTGTGCAGTTGGTCTGCCATGGTTTCCCCTCCGGTGACGGATCAGCGCCGGGTGCGCTTCGCTTCACTTTGACGCTGTGCTTCGATCGTCTGCCGTAGCAGTGCAGCGATATCCGTGATCCGGGACCCCGGCCCGAAGATAGACACGACGCCCATCTCCAGCAGCGCCGGCTGGTCCTCCGCGGGGATGATGCCCCCGACCATAACGGGGACACTCTCCAAGCCCCTTGCGTCGAGGGCCTCAATGACGCGTGCCACCAGTTCAAGGTGCGCGCCCGAGAGGATTGAGAGCCCGACAATTTCAGCCGACGACTCCTTGGCCTGTCGCGCGATGGACTCCGGCGTCTGTCGAATGCCTGTGTAGGTCACCTCGAAGCCAGCCTCCCGAAGCGCACGCGTGAGGACCAGCGCCCCGCGGTCGTGGCCGTCGAGGCCGGGCTTGCCAATGAGGACGCGTAGCGCGGGCGCGCTCACGCGGTCCGGCTTGGCGGTTGAACCAGCTCGATCAGTGCGCCGCGCGTGGACGACGGCTGAATGAACGCGATGCGCCCGGTGAGCCCTCGACGTGGCACCTGGTCGATCATCTCGATGCCCTTCGCTTTCAGTTGCTCGACCTTCGCGTCGATGTCGTCGACGTTGAGGGCGACGTGGTGCAGGCCCTCGCCGTGCCTGGCGATAAAGCGCGCCAAGTCCCCGTCGGCATCGGTCGGCTGGAGCAACTCGATGTGCGTCTCGCCTTGGACGATGATGGCGGCGCGTAGGGGCAGGAAATCAGGCTCGAGTATCTCCGTCTCTGGCGAGTCGAACAGCGCCTGGTACATCGCGAGTGCCGACTCGATGTCGGTGACGGCGATGCCGATGTGGTTCATGGCTCCGGCGGTGCAGGACGTCTGGGTGGACACAGTAGGACCCCTCGTGTGAAGTCGAGGCTATTCTATGCGCCGGACATGGCGCTTAGCACAATGACCCCCGCCACCGTGACGCCGATGCCTAGAGCCTGCGTCCGAGTGGGCCGCTCGCGCAGCAGCCACCAAGCCAGCGCCACCGTCGCTACCGGATGCGCCGCTCCCAGCGGCGCGATGAGCGTGAGCGGAGCACGGTCAAGGCCGACGTTGTAGGCAACATAGCCCAGCGCGTCCAGCGTTGCGGCCCACAGCAGCAGTCGCCAGGCATGCCCGCCAGCAGGGAGCACGACCTTCGAGTGCGCCAGCCGCATGAACACCCATAAACCCACCGACGAGAGCGTGCGGACCAGCACTACCGCCAACGCGGGCCCCCCGGCGTCCGTCAGCGGCTTCCATAGGGCGAAGGCCGCGCCCAGCGTCAGCATGCTGGCGACCCCGTAGCCGGTGCCAGTGCTCGTGCCGTGGCGGGTGGTGCGCTGGACAGATAGCAGGACGATGCCCCCCATGACGACGCCGATGAGCGCGGCGTCGCCCGCACCAATGGTCTCGCCCAGGAACAGCACGGCGATCAGCACCGACACCAGTAGCCATGCCGACGCCATCGCCGAGACGACGGAGACGGAGCCGACGTGCAGGCCGCGGTAGTAGACGGCGTAGCCCGTTCCCAGAAACAGGGCCGCCAACGGCGCCGCGTAAGCGAGCGTGGCCCAGTCGACCTCGCGGTCGGAGCCGGGCAGCACCGCCGCGAGGTAGGCGAGTGGCAGGACCAGGCCGATGGCCTGGACCAGGAGCGAGGTGCTGTTGCTTCCGATGCGCGCCGCGTTGGAGCGCGCTAAGTAGTCGGCGACGCCCCACGATGCGAGCGCCAGCAGACCCCAGGACGCGTCGAAGGTGCTAGTCATCGCGGGAACTCGTAGCGGGCGGCACCGCCGGCACGAGACCTCGGTGGCCTCAGCCTAAGGCCGTCACAGCGCGAGCTCCTTCAAGACGCTGCGCGCGATGACAATGCGCTGTATCTCACTCGTTCCTTCGTAGATTTCCGTCACGCGCTGATCGCGGTACAGCCGCTCCACCGGGCTCTCGTTGAAATAGCCGTAGCCCCCGTGAATCTGCAACGCCTTGTCGCACGCGAAGTGCGCCGCCTCCGACGCGTAGAGCTTGGCCATGGCCGCGGCCTTCGTGATCGGCTGGTCGACGTCCTTCAGTTGGGCGGCGCGCCGAGTCAGCAGTCGTGCCGCGTCCAGGCGAGTGGCCATGTCCGCCAGCATGAACTGGATTGCCTGCTGTTCGGCTAAGGGCTTACCGAACGTCTCTCGCTGCTGGGCGTACTGGACCGCGGCTTCGAAGGCCGCCTGGCCGATGCCCAGCGCTTGCGCGGCGACGGTGATGCGGCTGGAGTCGAGGATGCTCATGGCGATGTGAAAGCCGTCGCCCTCAGCGCCGAGCCGGTCCGCCGCGGGGACGCAGCAACCGTCAAATGCAAGTTCTGCGGTGGTCGAGGCGCGCATCCCAAGCTTGCCGTGTTGCGGCGTGATGGTGAGCCCGGCGGCGCCCTTGCCAACGACGAATGTCGAGACGCCGCGCGACCTCGCCGCTCGGTCGGTTGCGGCGAAAACCACCGTGACATCGGCCTCGGGGCCGTTGGTGATGAACGTCTTATTGCCGTCGAGGACGTAATCGTTGCCGTCCGTGGCCGCGCGGGTCTGGATGTCGGCTGCGTCGCTGCCGGAGCTGGGCTCGGTGAGAGCGAAGGCGGCCAAGTGCTCGCCCGAGGCCAGCCGCGGCAGGTAGCGCCGACGCTGCTCGTCGGTCCCGAAGCGGACGATGGTCTCAGCGCCCAAAGACAGGTGCGTGAGGTGGATTACGCTGGTCGCGGCGCAGGCGCGAGCCAACTCTTCGGCCGCTAGGGCCAGTTGCGCACAGGTTGCTCCTGCGCCACCGTAGGCCTCGGGGATGGTCAGGCCCATCAGCCCGAGCGCGCCCATGGCCCGGAGGTTTTCCGATGGAAACACCTCGGTGTGGTCTAGCGCGGCGGCGCGCGGCGCCAACTCTCGGTCCGCGAAGTCGCGGACGGTGGCTTGGAGCATTCGCTCCTCTTCGGTGAGTAGAGCCTGCATATGGATAAGGGCTCCCGGGGGCGTCTCTATAATGCCGGGGCCGCATTATGCCAGGAACACTCTATGTCGTCGCCACGCCGATCGGGAACCTCGAGGACCTGTCCCCGCGTGCTGCTCGCCTGCTTGGCGAGGTTTCGCTGATCGCGGCCGAGGACACTCGCACGACGCGCAAGCTGCTGTCTCACCTTGGCTTGCACACGCCGCTGATCAGTTATAACGAGCACAACGCCCGCGTGCGGACGCCGCGCATCCTCGAAGCGCTGGCCGGCGTCGACGTGGCGCTGGTGTCCGACGCGGGCTCGCCGCTGGTCAGCGACCCGGGCGCCGGCCTGGTACGGGCGGCGGCCGACGCCGGGTATCGCGTCTCGCCGGTGCCTGGACCCTCGGCTGTTATCACGGCCCTGGCCGCGGCGGGAATGGACGCGTCGCGATTCCGGTTCTTGGGTTTCCTCCCGCGTGCCAAGAAGGCGAGGCTCGCTGCGCTGGAGGCTGCTGCCGTTGACGGCGATACTCTGGTGCTGTTCGAGGCGCCGCATCGCGCGCTGGCCACGCTGGCGTCCATGCGCGACGTGCTTGGCCCTCGCCGCATCGTCGTCTGTCGTGAGCTGACCAAGCTGCACGAGGAGGTGTGGCGCGGCACTCCCTCCGAGGCCATCACCCACTTCGTAGTGCCTCGCGGCGAGTTCACCATCGTCGTCGAGGCCGCGCCGCGGCCAGCACCGGCCGGCGCTGTCGTGGACGTCGCCGCGGCGCGGGTCCGCATGGCCGAACTGAAGGCGATGGGCATGGGACGACGGGACGCCTCGGCGGAGGTCGCGCAGGCCTATCGCTTCCCTCGCCGCGAGGCCTACCGGCTCTGGCCGGACGCAT
Source organism: Dehalococcoidia bacterium (assembly GCA_963577205.1). GTDB lineage: Bacteria > Chloroflexota > Dehalococcoidia > Lucifugimonadales > Australimonadaceae > CAUYXS01. Next base: position 9,604 of record CAUYXS010000010.1, read on the forward strand.
GACGGTAGCCGCAAGCGGCCCGCCACGGCGGGACGGGGCCGGGCTCCAGCCCGCCGCCTGCTAGAATGAAGCCAACCTTGCCATGGACGGCTTCCCTCGATGTCTGAGCGCATCTTCGTCGGCGTGGCCTGGCCCTACGCCAACGGCCCGCTGCACCTCGGTCACGTCGCTGGCTCCTACCTGCCGGCTGACATCTTCGCGCGCTATCACCGGCTGCGCGGCAACGACGTGCTCATGGTTTCGGGCTCCGACGCCCACGGCACACCGATCACGCTGAAGGCGGAGGCCGACGGCGTCGTTCCGGCTGGTGTGGCGGAGCGCTACCACCGCTCGTTCCTCGACTCGTGGGAGCGCTTGGGGATCTCCTTCGATCTCTTCACGACGACCATGACTGACAACCACCGCGAGACGGTCCACGAGCTGTTCGATTGCCTCCACGCCGCGGGATATATCTACTCCGACACCATGTTGGTGTCGTACTCGCCTGACTTCGACCGCTACCTGCCCGACCGCTACGTTGAAGGGACGTGTCCGCACTGCGCCTACGACCGTGCTCGCGGCGACCAGTGCGATAACTGCGGACGAACCCTGGATCCTGTGGACCTGATCGCACCCACTTACACCCGCGATGGCGAGCGCTACTCGGTAGAGGTCCGCGAGACGGAGCACCTGTTCTTCAGATTGAGCGCGTTCCAGGACCAGCTCACCGAATGGGTATCCGCCAGGGAGAGCTGGCGCCCCAACGTGCGCAACTTCACTCTCGGCTACCTGCGCGAGGGGCTCAAGGACCGCGCGGTGACCCGCAACCTCGACTGGGGCGTATCCGTGCCGATGGAAGGCTACGACGACCGGCGCATCTACGTCTGGTTCGAGGCTGTCATGGGCTACCTGTCCGCCAGCCGCGAATGGGCGAAGGCTTCCGGAGACGCCGACGCGTGGCGCCCGTTCTGGGAGGACTCCGCCACACGTTCCTACTATTTCATGGGCAAGGACAACATTCCGTTCCACACGATCATCTGGCCTGCCATCCTGATCGGCGTGGGCGGGCTCAACCGCCCGACCGACGTCCCCGCTAACGAATATCTGGGCATCGAAGGTGAGAAGCTGTCCACCAGCCGAAACTGGGCGGTGTGGCTGCCGGACTACCTAGACCGGTTTCCGCCGGACCCGCTGCGCTACTACCTCTCCGCTGCGATGCCTGAGACGGCCGACTCCGACTTTTCGTGGACCGAGTACGTACGCCGGAATAACGACGAGCTGGTCGCCACGTTCGGCAACCTCGTCCACCGCGTGTTGACTATGGTTCAGCGCAACTTCGCGGGGAAAGTCCCCGATGCGCCTGCCTTGGAACCGGTCGACCGTGACCTACGAGAGAAGACCGATGCGGCGCTGGATGCCGTCGCCGCAAGCCTGGACGATGCGCCGCGCTTCCGCGAGGCGCTGGGCCACGCCATGGGTCTCGCACGCGAGGCGAACCGCTACATCGACACCAAGGCTCCGTGGCGGCAGGTGCGCGAGGACCTTGCGTCGGCGGCAGTAACGCTCTCAACGGCTCTTTACGCGATTGCCGGCCTCAAGGCGGCGCTCTACCCGTTCATACCCTTCAGCGCCCAGCGCCTCCATGAGCTACTCGGCTTCGAGGGGCGAGTCGAGGACCACGGCTGGCAGATCGTCGCGCCCGTTTCCGGCTCCACACTCCCCGAGCACGCGCCGCTGTTCGCCAAGCTGGATGACTCACTAGCCGAAGAGATGGTGGACAAGCTGGGCTCTGGAGACGGAAACGGGCGCGGGCGGCGGGAGCCGGGGAGTTCCTGATGGTCGAAGCGCTGGATGCATCCGTGCGCCTCATCTACGAGCCCATCGGCCCGGAGCTGCGTCGCGTCGCTGACAACCTAAGCGTGCTGGCCGATGGAGCAGGCCTGTCGGGCGATGACCGGCTCGTCGCGCACGCCGTCGTGAGCGGCGGCAAGAAAGTGCGCCCCGCTCTCACCCTGCTGGCGTCCAAGGTCTATGGCGGCGACCCCGCCAAGCCCATCACCATGGCCACGGCCGTCGAGCTGTTGCACATCGCCACGCTGATTCACGATGACACAGTCGATCGTGCCGAGACTCGCAGGGGCCGCGCAACCGTCTCCAACGAATGGGGTGGCAAAGTGGCGGTGCTGCTGGGCGACTACGTGTTCGCGACGTCGGCAATCTACGTGTGCGATACGGAAGACATCTACGTCATACGCCGCTTCTCGGAGACGATCATGGAGCTCGCGCGAGGGGAGCTTGCCGAGCACTTCAGCGCCTTCGACTGGGCTCAAACGGTGGCCGACTACGAACGGCGTATTTATGACAAGACCGCGACACTATTCTCCACCGCTGCAGAGTCCGGTGGCGTGCTCAGCGGTGCGCCGCCAGAGGCGAGTGCGGCGCTCAAGGCCTATGGGTACAACCTGGGCATGGCCTTTCAGATCATGGACGACGTACTCGACTTCGAAGGGACCGAGGAGGAACTAGGCAAGCCTGTTGGCAACGACCTGCTTCAAGGGACGATCACGCTCCCGACGCTGCTGTACGCCGCTCGGCACGCCGACGATCCGCTGATCCGGCATCTGGCTGCCGGCAGCCGCGATCCCCAAGACCTCGCGGCGCTGGTCCAAGCGATCCGAGGCTCGGACGTCATGGGCGAGACGCTTGTGGCCTGCGACCGCTATCGGCAAGCGGCCCGCGCTGCGTTGGTCGACCTGCCGCAAGGTGTCGCGCGGCAGTCGCTCGAAGAACTGACCGGCTACCTCGCCGCCCGTCGCAGCTAGCGGCGCTCGCTACCTAGTACCGCCTCGTTGAGTACCTGCGTGGGCGTACCCGCCTGCCACGCCCGGACATTGGCGGCCGCCTCGCCATAGAATACCTCCAGTGTCTCCCGTGTCGCATAGCCCAGGTGGGGCGTGAGCACGACGTTGTCGAGGCCGAGCAGCGGATGCGTGGCGGGCAGCGGCTCCTCGTCGTAGACGTCAATGGCGGCCCCGGCGACCCGGCGCTCGCGCAGCGCCGCAACCAGCGCGTCGGTTTGCACAATGGCCCCCCGCGAAGTGTTGATGAGGTAGGCGGTGGGCTTCATCAGCGCGAGCTCGCGCGCCCCGACCCATCCCCGGCTCAAGTCGGTCAGCGGCACGTGGATGCTGATGACGTCGGCTCGGCTGAACAGTTCGTCCCAGGCCACGTACTTGGCGCCACCGGCTTCGGCCCGCTCAGGCGTCAGTGTCGGTCCCCACGCGATGACGTCCATGCCGAAGGCGGGTGAGATCTTCGCCATCGCGGAGCCGAGACGTCCCATGCCGAGGATGCCCAGTGTTTTGCCGCGCAGGCCGCTGCCGAGCCGCGTCTGCCAGCGGCCCTCACGGATGCGCGCGTCCTCCCATGCGATGTTGCGCGTGGCGGCGATGATCAGTCCCCATGCCAGCTCGGCCGTCGAGTCGCCGGGGCTGCCGGTGCCCGTCACCACGATGCCCAGCCGTGTGGCAGTATGGAGGTCGAGGTGGGCCTGACGCCGGCCGGTGCCGGACACCAGTTTGAGGTTTGGCAGGCGCTCTAGGATCGAGGCGGGGAAGCGCGTGCGCTCCCGCATGGTTACCAGCACGTCGTAGGGCGCGAGCCGCTCGACCAGCGCGCCTGCGTCCGCCAACGTGTCGTCGAAGAACTCGACTGTCGAACCGTCGATGGCGGTCCAGTTAGCAAGCTCACGCGCGGCGCCCTGGTAGTCGTCAAGGACTGCGATGCGAAGCATGTCTGTCATCTCCCATGTGAGGAGCACCCGCGTATCCTGTCATCCTGAGCGCAGCGAAGGATCTGGCTGATTCGACCGCCGCCTTGCTTCCCAGACCCTCTGGCCGACGCTGTCGGTCTCAGGTCGATGCTAGCCCCTGGCTACGCGGGTGGCGGCGTCATGCTGTTCGTCGGCGTGGTACGACGAGCGCACCAGCGGCCCCGACGCCACGTGGCGGAAGCCCATGGCGTAGCCTTCCGCCTTGAAGCGCTCGAACTCGTGAGGGTGGTAGAAGCGGTCCATGGCCACGTGCTTGGACGACGGCCTCAGGTACTGGCCGATGGTTAGCAGATCGACGCCATTGTCCCGCAGGTCGCGCATGGTGCTGAGCACCTCGTCGACGGTCTCGCCCAGGCCGACCATCATGCCGCTCTTCGTGGGGACACCGGGCGCGTACTCACGAGAGAGCCGCAGGAGGTCTAAGGACAGGTCGTAGTCACCTTTGGGCCGCACGCTAGGGAACACACGGCGAACCGTCTCGATGTTGTGGTTCATGACAGCGGGGCGAGCGGCAAGCACTGACTGGAGCGCCAGCCAGTCGCCCTGGAAGTCGGGTGTCAGCACCTCCACGCGGCACGCGCTCGCTCGCTCGCGGATGCGCTCGATGCACGCGGCGAAGACCGATGCCCCGCCGTCTGGCAGGTCGTCGCGGTCGACGGACGTGATGACAACGTAGCGCAGGCCCAGGTGCTCGACCGTCCTCGCCAAGCGGTCCGGCTCGCCGAGGTCGAGGCCTGCGGGCTTGCCGGAGGTCACGGCACAGTAGCGGCACGCTCGCGTGCAGACGTCGCCGAGGACCATGAACGTGGCGCTCTTGCGGTCCCAGCACTCACCGATGTTAGGACAGTGCGCCTCCTCGCAGACCGTGTGCAGCTCCGCGGTGTGCAGCAGTTCGCGCACCTGAAGGTACGTGGGGCTGCCGGGCATGCGCACCTTCAGCCACTCGGGGAGGTGGCGCTTGGGGCTGGGCGAAGGGCTAGTCATAGCCCGCGCATCGTACCAGCGGGCCTGCGTATGCGTCGACGGCTGACAGCGATGGCGCTATCGACAACCAGGCCTTTTGGTTGACGGCGAACCGTCACTGCGGCACGCGGCCTGCCCCGCGACGGCGGTCACGCCGTCGCGCCCATCACGTCCGTCCGGAAGCATTTCCTCACGCGCGCTGCGCTGCTGGCCGGCACCGTCGAGGCCTGAACGAGCCGTTGGATGAAAATGTCGCTCGTTTGAGGCGTATGCGCGACCCTGGGGCACGCCTGATCCAGGCCGTGTGCCTGTTTTTCGACGCTCATGAGCAGGTGTTAGCGCGCTGGCCGATCTATGAGCGTGCTCCGTGGCGAGTCGAGCTGGCGACTCAAGGGTGGGCGTTGGGCAGGGCGAAGCCCAGGTAGCCCGAGCTAAAGGCTACGCAGCCGCGCTGCTGAGTACCTCAGCCTACTGCAAGTTTCGCGCCGAGGGTGGGCTGAGCCAACGCCGCCGCGGACGATGCAAGCCGGCTTCGCACCTAGCGGCCCATCGCGGCTTGCATCGCCTCGCGGACGCTGCCGACAGGCACGATATCCATGCCGGGACACGTCTCGGCGGCCGTGCCTTGGGGAACCAGGGCGCGGGAGAAGCCGTGGCGCGCCGCTTCGGCCAGCCGGCGCCCTAGTTGCGGCACGCGTCGCACTTCACCATTCAACCCCACCTCGCCGATGCAGACCGTGGTCGCGTCCAACGGCACGTCCCGCGCGCTGGAGGCGATGGCCATGGCCACCGCTAGGTCGCTGGCCGGCTCTGCGATCCGCAGGCCGCCGGGCACGTTGACCATGACATCCTGGTCGCCAAGCCGCAGCCCCGCGCGGCGCGTCAGTACGGCGGTGAGCATGACCATGCGGCCGGCGTCGATGCCCGTGGCGGTGCGCCGCGGCGGCCCCGCTACCGCAAGGCTTGTTAGCGCCTGGACTTCGGCGAGCAGCGGGCGCGTGCCCTCCAGCGTCGCCACGACCGCTGAGCCTGGCACGCCGGCGCGGCGCTCCGCTACCAGCGCGGCGGAAGGGTCGGCGACCTCGGCTAGGCCATCAGCGCGCATCTCGAAGAGCGCGACCTCATCGGTTGCGCCAAATCGGTTCTTGGCGCAGCGCAGGATTCGGTAAGAAGAGACCGGGTCACCCTCCATTTGGAGTACCACGTCGACCATGTGCTCTAGCACCTTGGGCCCGGCGATGGCGCCGTCCTTGGTGACGTGCCCCGCGAGGACCACTGGCACACCGCGGACCTTCGCCCAGGCCATCAGCATCTGGGCCGACTCACGCACGGCGCCTACGCTCCCGGCTGCGGGGGCGCCGTGCGTCGACAGTGTCTGGATCGAGTCGACGATGACCACGCCCGGCGCCGCCGCCTCCAGTGACTCGATGAGGCGTTCGGCCTCGGTCTCCGCCAAAAACAGCACGAGATTGCTGTCGAGGCCCAGCCTGCGGGCGCGGAGCCCAACCTGCGCGGCCGACTCCTCGCCCGATGCGTACAGGACGCTGGCGCCGGCATCGGCCAGGCGCGCGCTGGCCTGGAGCATCAGGGTGGACTTGCCGACGCCCGGGTCGCCGGCGAGGAGGATCAGTGCGCCGGGGACCAGGCCTCCGCCGAGCACGCGATCGGTCTCGGGCAGGCCCGTCGGTATGATCTGCGTGAGCTGCGCGACAGCCTCCGCCAGCGGGCGTGGCGCGTGTGGCTTGTTATCACTGGCTGGCTCATCCAGGGCTTGGCGAACACGACTTGCGCCAGCGCCCTTGTCGGGCCGGCCAGCGCGAGTAGGCTGCGGCGCTTCGGCGTAGGTTCCCCACGAATCGCAGGCGGGGCAGCGGCCTTCCCACTTGGGGCTTTTGTGCCCACACTCGTTGCAAAAAAAGGTCGTTCGGGAGCGCTTGGTTTGAGAGGAGGTCAGTGGCATGTAAAGAAGGCACCCTCGATGAGAATGCCTTCTTATACCGCCGTATGTGGTGAACCCGCTAGGTGGCGGTGACGGCTTCTTCTTGCGAACGCTCCTGTGGATGTATGTCCAGAGCGTCGTCCTTGAGGTTCACGACTACCGTGTCCCCCGGCTGATAACTACCGGCGAGGACCTCCTCGGAGAGAGGGTCTTCGATTTCGGTCTGAATGACGCGGCGCAATGGCCGGGCACCGAACTTCGGGTCGTAGCCCTTCTCGGCCAGCCACGCCTTTGCGTCCGTCGAAACCTCAAGGCTCAAGCCCTTCTCAAGCATGGGCTTGCGAACCTCGTTGAGCATGAGGTCGACGATCTGGATGATGTGATCCTTGGCCAGCGGGTGGAATACGATCTGTCCGTCGATCCGGTTGAGAAACTCAGGGCGGAAGAAACGCTTGACCTCGTCCATCACCTTGCCCTTCATCCGCTCGTACTCTTGGCTCTCAGTCTGTCCCTCCTCCGACTTGGTCGCGAAGCCCAGGGCACCGTCGGCCCGAATGAGATCGGAGCCGATATTCGACGTCATGATGATGATGGTGTTGCGGAAGTCCACCTTGCGGCCTTTCGCGTCGGTCAAATGGCCGTCGTCGAAGATCTGCAGGAGAATGTTGAACACCTCGGGGTGCGCCTTCTCAATCTCGTCGAACAAAATGCAAGAGTAACTGCGGCGCCGCACGGCGTCGGTCAACTGACCACCCTCTTCATACCCGACGTAGCCGGGAGGCGCGCCAACCAGGCGGGCCACCGTGTGGCGCTCCATGAACTCCGACATGTCAAGTCGGATCATGGAGTCTTCGGAGCCAAACATGAACTCGGAGAGCGCGCGGACCAACTCGGTCTTGCCCACGCCGGTCGGCCCCAAGAAGAGGAAACTACCGATAGGCCGGCGCACGTCCTTCAGGCCTGCCCGGGCGCGGCGCACGGCTTTGGAAATGGCCACGACAGGCTCCTGTTGGCCGATGATCCGACGATGTAGAGCGTCCTCCATGTGCAGCAGCCGCTGGGTCTCCTCAAGCGCGAGGCGCGTGACCGGCAGTCCCGTCCACATGCTCACGACTTCGGCGATCTCCTCGGCGGTGACGACGGCGTCCTCCTTAGTGGAGGTCTCCTGCCACTCGGACTGGAGTCGCTGGAGCTTGTCGGCGAGTTTTAGCTCACGGTCGCGTAGCTCGGCGGCGTACTCGTACTGTTGCTGCGAGATGGCCTCGTC
>CAUYXS010000011.1:0-17049 GCA_963577205.1 Dehalococcoidia bacterium
TCGGCAGCATGAGCCGATACGACAGAGGCATTCCCGAAGGATGCAAGGCCAGCTCCGTCAGCCTGGGCGCGGGCCGAGGGGGGCCTAGCCTACTCTGGCTTTAATTTCCTCGACTAGGAGCGGAACGAACTCGGTCCAGTCGGCGATGATGCCCAGGTCACAGGTACGGAAAAACTGAGCACGTTTATTGTTGTTCACCACGACGACAGTGCCTGCGCGCTGAATCCCGACAGTGTGGTTGAAGTCGCCCCGAACGCCGACGCCGATGTAGAGCGCGGGCGCCACCGAGCGTCCCGTGAGGCCGACCTGCCGCTGGCGAGTCATCCACCCAGCGTCCACGACGTCCCGCGTGCAGATGAGCTCGGCGCCAAGCAAAGCGCAAAGCGGCTCGAGCGCAGCGATTTGCTCGGGCCCGCCGACCCCCATGCCCACGCACACGACGCTCCAAGCGTCTTCGATACCCGCCGTGCCAGCACCCCCTTCGACCAGTGCTCGGCCCAAGACACGAACCGCTGGGTTGGCAGGGGCGAACACATCGAGCGCGATCACGTCCGCCTTGCGTGTCCGGGCCGGCTGCAGGTGATCCAGCAGGCCAGGGCGAATGGTGGCCATGTAGGGTTTGGTCTTCGAAAGGATGGGGGCCACGATGTTACCCCCGAAGGCAGGCTTCAGCTGAACAAGCCGACCTTCGGCATCGACCTCGAGGCCGACGCAGTCGCCAGTCAACCCAAGCCGCAGGCGCGCCGCGACCCTCGCCGCCAGGTCTCGTCCGTTCACCGTCGAGGGCAGGAGCACCGCGTAGGGCTGGCGCTGGTCGATCGCCGCTGCGAGCGTAGAGGCGTAGGCATCAGACGTGTAGCTGGTCAGGGCGTCGTCCGCAGCCAGGGCCACGATGTCGGCGCCGCAGTGCGCGAGCTCCTCAGCGTGCCGCCCGGTATCTGGTCCGCCCATGAGCACGCCCACTAGGTATCCGCCTATGGCATCGGCCACGACGTCGGCTGCGCCCAGCAACTCGCGGGTGACGGTGCGCAACCCGCTGTCCGCGAAATCCGCCACGACCCAGATCGCAGGACCGGTGGCCTCGCGTACCGTAGGTTTCGTGGTCCGATCGCTGACATGCCGCTGCTTTCTAACAGCGGGGTCAAGCAGACCACGCTCCTGGAGGTAGTCTGCGGTGGCCTTCACGGCCTGCGCGACGGGAGTCTCTCCCCCAAGCACCCGCTGCTCGCGATTCGACTCGACGAACTGGATCTCCTCGACCCAGGTCGGGGAACCCGAGGCGCCGAAAACCGAGAAGTCGTCAGTAAGGTCCTTCGCCGTGATCTCGGGGATCTCACGTTCGCGCGCCGCCTGAAGTGCCTCTCGCCCAGGAAAAACCTCCGGGGCGACCCCCTCGACGACGGTGACCACGGAGGGCAGCACGCACTCGACGGTCTCGACAGCGTCCTCAACTTCGCGCTCGAGGCGCAGCAAGCCGTCGCCAGCGAGGTCCAACCTGCGGACACCGGTGACCTGCGGCAGCCCGAGAAACTCAGCGACCTCCGGGCCCACCTGGCCAGTCTCGGCATCGACGCTATGCGCACCGAACAGGTGCAGATCGTAGTCACCTTTAGCCAGGGCCAGGCTCAACGCCCGCGCCGTCGCCAGGGTGTCGGAGCCCGCCAGCGCGGGGTCGACGATATGGAACGCACGGTCGGCGCCCATGGCGAGGCACTGCTGGAGGCCCTGAACCGCTGCCGGGGGGCCCATAGTGTAGACATCAATCTCTATCGCTGGGTCGGCTTCCTTCAGCTCAACACACCGTTGCACCGCGAGCTGGTCGTAGGCGTTGAGCTCGTTGGGAACGCCCTCGCGGACGATGCGCTTCGTCTCCATATCGAACTTCATACGGGCAACGACGGGTACCCATTTCACACAGACGGCGATCTTCATGCGGTGCTCCGGGTGAGGGGATGAGCGGCGGCATTCTAGCAGGCAGGCGCTCACCCGCAGGGGTCGTGCGTCACGTCAGCGGCGGTTCACTCTGGCGCAGCTTTGCCTACCCAGCCTGGGCCTGGCAGTCAGGCGTTGCCTGTTGCGGCATAGGGTCGTTGTACATTCATTGCAGCAAGTTCTCGGCGTTCTGGCATGCGAACTTCTCTTGACCGGATGAGCCCAGGTTATCTATGGGTGCTCTACTGGGTTTTGCCAAGAGTAAACCGAAATCGGCGTCGTAATTCCAATCCATACCCACCCAGTCCGTGCCTCGCATAAAGCGATCTGGGTATTCGTCAATCAAGGGCCCGTAGCGTGTCGCAGCTTGAGCCTAAGCGAACTGCCGCCGCATGAAATCGGCGGCCAACTGCACTCCCCTCTGGTCAATGGAGTGCGGCAGCCCCGGCAAGATGTGTACTTCGTTGGGCACGTCGAGGCTTGAGAGCACCTGTCTGGCCTCTTCGGTGCGCTCCGAAGGCAGGACGGTGTCGTCGGCCCCATGCACCAACAGGATTGGGGTTCGGTTTGCGAGCTCATCCGCCAACGTTTCGCCCGTCACCATAGCCCCGCTAAAACCGACGACACCCGCCAAAGGACGCTGGCGCCGCGGAGCCGTATGCAACGACACGATGCACCCTTGCGAGAAGCCGAGGAGGATGCACCGCGATGGCGCCAGCTCGTGCTTCTCCAGCAGATCATCGACGAACGCATCAACCAGCGGCGCTACCTGACGGACGCCCGCGATGCGCGCCTCCGGTGAGCTGCGGGAGTACCACTGGAAGCCGGTAGGGCCGCCCTCGAAGGGGTCCGGCGCGTCCGGAGCGTAGAACGCGGTATTGGGGAGGTCGTCCGCGAGCGCCCGGGACAGGCCAATGAGGTCGTTCCCGTTGCTCCCGAGGCCGTGGAGCATTACGACTATGGAGTCAGGAGGGCCACCTGATTGCGGCTGACGTTGGGGACCAGCAAGGACTGCCATGCGCGGCAGTCTAGTACTGGGGGGGAACGGCCGCTAGTCCTCGTCGGGCCAGGCACTCGCCCCAGTGGTCTCGCTGCAGTTAGCTCTCCTCTCAACGCCCGTGGTCCCGACCCAGGGGTGCCGCGCTCAATGGCAATACGCGCCGCGGCCAGGCGCCCGCAGAAATGCGATGGATGGGATAGTGCAGTCAGTGGGATAATGCCCCGAAGGGCCTATTCGCCCTCCGAGGTTTCCATGGCCACCACCCAACGACGTCGAGCGGCTCAAACTCCCGGCAGCGGCCGAAGCGCGCGAGCTCTCTCCTATGCCGCCGAGAACTACCTGCTCTCGCTCGCCATTCTCCACGAGGACGGCATCGCACCACACGTTGGGCAGCTGGCCAGCTATTTGCGCCACATCCCTCTTGAGGAAGGGCTGGGGACGACGATGGCGTCCGTCTCGGGCATGGTGCACCGGATGGCACGCGAGGGCCTGGTCGAGGTGAATCGCAGCAAGGAAGTGGAACTGACGCCGGAGGGCGAGCTCATCGCCCGCGACGTTGTGCGGCGCCATCGCCTGGCCGAGCGCCTGCTGGTGGACGTGCTCGATGTCCCCATCGAGCGTGCGGAGATCGAGGCCCACCGGCTTGAACACGCCATCTCCCCTGCATTATTGAAGCGGATCGAGGAGAAGCTGGGTTACCCGAAGACGTGCCCGTACGGACGTCCCATCTATGGGGTCGGCGAGGAGAGGCTGCGCAAGGACAACCCCGGCACGCTTCGCTTGAGTGAGACCGAGGCCGGCGGGATCTACACTATCGTCCAGATCCCGGATGAGGATTTTCCGTTGCTGCGGTACATGGTCGAGAACCGGGTGCTGCCCGGTCAGCCCATCGAGGTCGTAGACAACGCTCCGTATCGCGGTGTGGTTGACCTACGCCGCGAGGGCGTTCCTGTCTCTATCGGGGTCGACGTCGCGCAGCGCATCCGGGTCAAACCTCGCGAACGCTAGCTGGCTGCCGAGGGCATCGCGCGGAAAGCCGGCAGCACCTCGCGCTCGAAGCGCTCGAACTGCGCCTGCTGGTCCCAGGACGCGAATCGCACGATGAGGTGCTGTGCACCGGCGTCGGCGTAGGCGCGCATACGCGCAGCGACGGCCTTCGCGGGGCCCCAAGGCCCCCATCGCTCCGCCCAGTGCCGGACGCCGTAGTAAGCCATGAGGAAGTCGTCCGCCTCAGACAGGGCCACAGCTTCGTCGTCGTCGATGTGTACTGTCATGTAGAAGACGCGCTCCAAGCTCGTGGTGTCCCGCCCCTCTTCCGCGGCCAGCATCATTACGCGCTGCGCCACGCGGGCGTACTCTTCCGGTTCGTCGGTGATGCCCATGATCCCGTCGCCGTAGCGCGCCGCGCGCCGGTACTGCGCCTCCGAGCCTGTGCGATGGTGCGCGGCGAGCAACAGCGGCACGCCCCCTGGCTGGACGGGCTTCGGGTGCAAAGAGACGCCCTCAACCTGGAAGTGGGTGCCCTGGAACGACACCTCGTCCTCGGTCCAGAGACGCTTCATCAAGCGCACCATTTCGCCCAGCCGCGCCGCCCGGCTGCGAGGCGCCACTCCCACGGACGTCCAATCTCGCTCCTGGTCGGGGGTGAAGGCGCCGCCCACGCCGAGGCCGAGCACCAGCCTGCCGCGGGAGAGCACGTCCACCGTCGCCAGGCTGTGGGCCAGGGTCACGGGGTGCCGAATCGCCGGCAGCATAACGGCGGTGCCGATGCGTACGCGACTGGTCCGCGCGGCGATGGCGGCCAGTGCGGCAACAGGCTCCAGTCGCGGCTTCGAAACGAGGCTATCGCCGACCCAGACAGAGTCGAGGCCCGCAGCCTCCGCTCGCTCGGCCAGGTCCAGGAAGACGCCAGGGTCGGCAGGTCTGCCCTCTCGCTGGGCGCGCATAACGAGCCCTCGCGTCGCCAACAGGATCCCGACCTTGGTGCCTTCGTCAGTCATGCGAGCCGACCTCCAGTTTCGTCTCTCTCCACTTCGTCTAAGGCGTCGGCCCATGCGGGCCGGGGTGCGTTGGCCGCGAGCCATAGCTGGACGCGCTTGCCCCACTCGGGTAGCGCTTCGGCGAAACCGAGAACTGCGCCGCGGGCGTAGTCGAGGTCGCCGGGGTTGTCGACGTCAAAGGCGAGCCCGCCCGCCGCCGATGAGACAAGCGGGGTACCTGCCGCCGCGGCAGAAGCTTGGTGCCGGCCAAAGCTGCGTTCGCCGAAGGCGGGGGGGAAATTGGCACTCGCCGGCCAGAGCAGTGCATTGGTGCCTCCGTCCGCCATGGCCTGGGCTCCAACCGGACGGCTCAGGCCGTCGCTGGCGGCAATCATATCGAGGATGTCGCCAGACGCGATCATGGGGACGTCCGCGGCCACGACCAGGACTGCTTTCGCGCTGTCCGACCAGGCACTCATCATCGCCAGGGCCAACGAGGAATTGAGATCATGGCCACGCTCTTGCGTCCAATTGGCGCCCGCCGCGAGCGTCACCTCCTTGACGAGCGGATCTCCGCCGACGACCGTGCAGGCGTCGGCGCCGACAGCCTCGCCGATGGCGCCAAGCACGTGGTGCAGCATGAGCAGAGCGGCTCCTTGGCGCGTCGTGTCCTCGACCCGGGTCGCAAGCCGCATCTTGGCCGATGCCAGAGGCTTCATGGGCACCAGCACGCGGAGTCCTGCTGCCTCAGCGGCTGGAGTCATTCCATCCTTCGATAAGCCAAACGACCTCTTCAGCCAAGCGGGTCTTGTCGTTGTCGGTGTTCATGACGATATCGGTGATGTAGGGCCTGATCCCCAGCGCGGTTATTTCCTCGGCGTGGGCTGCGTCGACCCGGTCTATCAGCAGCACGTCGCAGATGCCGACGTAGCGGTGGGCGACGCCGACACAGGATACCTTCTCGCCCAGCTCGCCGAGCATCTTGGCCGCGGGACCGCGGAGGGCCTGACCGCCGACGATGGGGCTCACGGCGATCCGAGGGCCGGTGAACCGCTCGATGGCCGAGAAGACGCCAGGCACTGCAAGGACTGGCCCTACGCTGACGAGCGGGTTCGACGGGCACAGCACGAGTGCTTCGAAGCCATCGAGTGCCATGGCGAACGCTGGCGCTGGATTCGCCTCGTCCGCGCCCTGGAAGTGGACCGCGCTGATCCGGGGTTCGCAGTGGCGCTTGACGAAGTAGTCCTGAAAGGCGAGGTCGCCCTTGTCTGTCACGGCGATGGTGCGGATGGGATCGTCGCTCATCGGAACAACGTTGGCGTCCACGCCTAGGGCTCCACAGAGCTCACGCGTAACGTCGCTGAGCGTGTGTCCTTCGCGCAGCATCTCGGTGCGCCGGATGTGTGTGGCCATGTCGAGGTCACCGAGCCCAAACCACGTATCGACGCCCAGCCTGCCCAGCGCCTCGAGAGTCCGCCAGGACTCGCCGGCCAGACCCCAGCCGCGCTCGGCGTCGGAGAGGCCGGCGAGGGCGTACATGACCGAGTCGAGGTCCGGGCTGACGTGGAGGCCATAGAAGGTCTCGTCGTCGCCGGTGTTGACCACAACGGTCAACTCCTGAGGCGAGAGCGTGTGCGCGAGGCCGACGACCAGCTTCGCGCCGCCGACGCCACCGGCGATGGCAAGGACGTGCTTATTCATGAGGGCGTTCTCCAAACCGGCCTACCGCCTTTTTGAACCGCTCCTTCTCTTCAGGCGCGGATGCGAGGTTACCGGTTACAACGAAGCACCACCCCCTTCCGTTCTTTAAGCGCACGACGATTCTCATGGCAAGCGCTTATCCGCTGGCAGGCTCGCCGGCGCCAGCGCGGCGTGCCAGAACTTCCGGCAGCGTCGGGCCGTCGAGCCGGGGCGCGCGTTGGCCTTCGTACCTGAACTCGTCCAGCAACACAAGCTCGCGGTAGGAGCCGAAACGCCCCGGCTCCTTGGCGGCGATGTCCAGTGGCTCGGGCTCCGCGGGCTCGACCTCGAAGCTGCGGAGCACGTTGTAGAGCGTGCTCCGCTCAACCGGTACGCGGCCAATGTCTCGCACCCAGCGCCGCAACTCGGACGGCGGCACCAACTGCCCGAACGAGGCACCAGCCGACGTAGAAATGCTCTCGTTGATCAACGTGCCGCCAACGTCGTTGCAACCGGCGGAGAGGAGCACCTGCGCGAGCTTCGGGCCTTCTTTGACCCACGAGCATTGGATGTTGTCGACCCATCCGTGCAGCATGATGCGGCCGATGGCGTGCATGCGCACGACGTCGGCGCCCGTGGCGCCGGGCCGAATGCCATCGACCAACTGGCGTTGCCACATCGGCGCCTCTTCGTGGACGAACGAAAGCGGCACGAATTCGGTGATGCCGCCTGTCTCTTTCTGCACGTCGCGCACGAAGTCGAGGTGCAGGGCGCGCTCGCGGTCGGTTTCGACGTGGCCGAACATGATGGTCGATGTGGTCGGTATGCCAACCACATGCGCATTGGTGATGACCTCGCGCCACTGCTCGACTGTGATGCGGCCCGGCGCGATGCGGTCGCGCACCGACTGGACGAGGATTTCGGCCGACGTGCCGGGGAGGCTCCCAACCCCTGCCTCCTTCAGCGATTCGAGGTACTCTCGCACCGAGCAGCGCGATCGCACTGCCCCATACAGCACCTCTTCTGGCGAGAAGCCGTGGATGTGCATGTCGGGGAGCGCCGCCTTGATCTCGCGCGTCAGATCTATGTACAGCGAGCCGTCCATCTTCGGCGGCAACCCGGCCTGAACGCAGATCTCGGTCGCGCCCAGGTCCCAGGCTTCCTGGGCGCGGCGGATGATCTCGTTGAGCGGGAGGAAGTAGCCTTCTTCTTCACGGTGGTCACGGCTGAACGCACAGAAGCCGCAGTGCTTGATACAAACGTTGGTGAAATTGATGTTGCGGTTGACGACGTAGGTGACAAGGTCGCCGTTGGTCTGGCGTCTGAGCGTGTCGGCCGTGGCCATCAGCGCCAACAGCGCCGGGCCCTCCGCCCCGAAGAGGAGTGTGCCTTCGTCAACGCTGACCTCGCCGCCGGCAAGGGCCTTGTCCAGCACTCGCGCGACGTCCGGGTCGGCCGCATCGACCATCTGGGCGACGGCCTCGTGCAGGTGCGAAAGCTCGCTGATATCGCTCATCGTCTCCTCATCTTCTCGCCGCGTGGCGAACACTGACTCATGTCGTTCCTGTCCTTACTTTGCCCTCTCCTCGGTGAGGAGGGGTTGCGCGCCGACCGCATCAGCCGACCTCCAGCTCGCGCTTGACGTAACCGTCGTCCGCGGTTAGCTCCGCCATCCGGTGCGCCAGCACATCCGACGTCGCCCAGCCCTTCGCCGCGACGTACTCCGGGAACAGCGCCAGGCGCTCTCGGAGCTCGAATCCCGCATCCGCGGTCAGCCGTCGGAGCGCCTCGACCTCGGGCCATGCGGCCTCGGGGTTGATGAAGTCTTTGGTCAACGGAGAGATGCCGCCCCAGTCGTTGTTCCCCGCCAGCAGGTAGGTCTGGCAGCCACCCTCGTTGAGGTTGGGCGGCGACTCGATGTTCATCGACGGCCCAAGCAGCAGCCTGGCCGTCGCCTGCGTGCGGAGCATGTCGACGGTCGTGGGCTCCGGTTCGCCCCGCATTTTCGTCGAGGCCTTCGCGCGGAAGTTCTGGACGATGATCTCCTGGATGTTGCCGTGCCGCTCGTGCACACCGCGTATGGCCAGTAGCGAGTCGACACGACTATCGAGCGTCTCACCGATGCCGATGAGGATGCCAGTGGTCATGGCCACGCCCTGCTCGCCAGCGCGCTCCAGGGTCGCGATCCGTCCTTCAGGCGCCTTGCTGGTCGTCCCATGGTGAGGTCCGCCCGGTTCGAACAGCGCCGGGCTCACGCTCTCGAGCATGATGCCCATGCTGGCGTTCCACGGGGCGATGGCTGCGAGCTCGTCCGCGCTCAACACGCCGCAGTTGGTGTGCGGTAGCAGCCCCGTCTCCTCGAATACGAGTTGGCACATGGCCGCGACGTACGCGGGCGTCGAGTCGTAGCCCAGCTTCGCCAGGGCCTCTGCCATCTCCGGGTGCCGCCATTCAGGATGGTCGCCCAGGCTGACAAGCGCCTCCTTGCAGCCAAGCTCGGCGCCCCGATGCGCAACAGCCAGCACCTCGTCGGGGGACATCGTGTGGGCGCCACGCTGGTTGGGCCCCTTCACGAAGGTGCAATAGCCGCAACGGTCGCGGCAGAGGTTAGTCAGCGGGAGGAAAACCTTGCGCGAATAGGTGACCTGACGGTGAGGCCGCGCACGGAGATTCAACTCAGCGGCGCCCCCCATGGTGGCGACCAGGTCCACGCCGTCAGCACGGATGAGCGCGTAGCCGTCCGCTGCGGAGAGGACGTCGCCAGCCAGCGCCCGTGCGACAGCGGCGGCGATGAAAGGATTGACGGTGGAAATCGGGGTTTGGGTCAAACGGAACACTCACCGAACGGGGTCGTTATAGTCCGACTCGGACGTTTAGTGAGGCACGATGGGCCCCTGCGTAGCGCGAGCCAGATGGTAGCATACGGCCGTTGACCCGACAACGACGGGGCGCAGAGGGTCCTGGGGCGACGGAGGCATTGCGAATTGGCACCGCCGCATCACACCCCGACGCTGGCCAGACGCGCATGAGCGCGGGCCGCACCGCGAGTAGCGTCGCGTTGGTCGGAGCCATGGCTGCTACGGCATTCGTTACGCTTGGCAACGCCGAGCCTTGGGCTGGTGATCAGGTCGGGCCGATCTGGGTCGCCTGCGGGTTCTTCGTCCCGTTCCTGATCGGCATCGCGCTGGGGCGCGCAGCCATGGGCATTCGCGCCAACGTTCTGGGCGCGCTGGCCGGCGCCATTACAGTTGTTGCCCCTACCCTCATTTACCTGGCGAGCGGCGAGCGCGACTACGCAGGGCACGAACTATCGACGTTCTTTGCAGCGTTCATTCCGCTGGCCATGACCCAAGGGGCCATCGCCATGCCGGTGGGCGTTGCGGCGCGCTCCCGGCCTCGCAGCGCCTAGCGCGCCGCCCTAGCGGCCGATGCGGTCGGCGGCCGACAGGTGAGGCACGGTCTCGCCTGTGTCCGCGAAGGTGCGCGTCACATCGGTGGCCGCGTAGACCCACAGGATGCGCATGGGCGCCGACCCCGTGTTGCGGAAGCAGTGCACCTCGCCAGCCGGTATGAACGAAGTATCGAAAGCCCGCACAGGCGTGCTCTCGCCCTCGACCTCGCACTCGCCTGTGCCTTCGAGCACGGTCACCATCTCGTCGACGTTGTGACTGTGCAGAGGGACGGCCACGCCGGGCTGGAAGATCGAGATACCAGAGATGAAGGAGCGAGCGCCGGTCTCCTTCAACAGCAGAGGGACGGTCACCGCGCCGTTACCTCGGTCGATCTGGGGCTGATCGTCGGGACGGACGATACGCGCGTTTGCCATGATGCTCTCCTCGCGCCGCTAGTATAGGACCGTCTCGCGCGTCGTGACGGCGTCTTGGTCCATTAGCCCGCGAGTAGTAGGCCAAGGCGTCCTGAGGGTCGAGACGAATGGCTTCGTCGTAGTCCTGTCTCGCCCTCTGATCCTCGCCTAGGGAGCCGTATGCGCTACCTCTGAGGCAGTAGGCCAAGGCGTCCTGAGGGCCGAGGCGAATGCCTTCGTCGTAGTCCTCTATCATCTGCTTGAGGGTTTCCCCTGTGCTTTCAAAGTGGAGTGGTTTCCTCTCGAAGCAGGGCTCTTCATTGCCAGATTGCGCGGCAGCCGGTTTGTTCGGCGAAGTTAGTGGTTCTTCAGGGGCTGCGACGGTAGGTTCAACCGGCGTGGGCTCAACCGGAGCGGGTGGAGCCTTTGTCGCATAGGGCGCACCACACGAGCGGCAGAACGCATCGGCGGCCGCCACTCTCACCGCACCGCATTTGCCACAGAATCCCTGTGCACCAGTTGTCATCGCGAACCCTCATGGGCCGAGTTGGTGGTTAGTAAATCGACTGAATGTCGACAATGGGGCCGAACCCCACCGTAGCTCACCGCCATTGCTTTTGGAGCAGCCTGTATTCTGCCTCTGCACATTGTCGCGCCTTATATCTTCTTAATGTCGAAGCGTCGCGACACGTTATCCATGATTCCGTTGAAGGGTCCTGGCGAGCGACGTTCGACCTTGGGCAGAGGCGATGGTCCAGAACCTTGGAAAGGCCGTTCGGAAAGGGGATGCGCAGCCTCTCTTGGTTCGCGACGTGTCGTCAACGAACTATTGAAAAGCTTGCGGGGCCAAAAGTACTAGTCAAGGGCCGGTTGGGTCCCTTTCGGGCATCTGATCCTTTTCACCCATGCACCTCTTGGTACGCTGCTGGGGTAGTTCGTAGCTGTCGCCTAGAGCGAAAGGTACCCAATGGGGGGCGTTGCCACGGCGGAGATGGAGTAACCCGGGCGGCACCCCTCGGAACGTGGGTACAAACCCAGCGCAAGGCCTGCACCGCGAAACTCCCGCGGCTATCGCCTGAGCGGATCGCCCGCCTTTAGGCAATTGGGTTCGTGTGGAGCGTCTGTCAGCTACATGGGATGACAGGAGGTATCTCAGTCGTCTAGCAGCTGAATCCTCGTAAGGAGCTCATCTGCGTCACGCGAAGCACCAATCGAAGAGGACTCGATGAAAGCAATCACTGCTTGCCCATTTGCGTGCCCCGCGGCAAACCGTGTGATCAAGCCAGAATCAGCAATCCAGTTGCCCAGTACAGACGTACGGGTCTCCAAGTCAGACAGTTCAACGCGTTCCTCTGTCTTGACGAGAATGGTGTCTGTAAAACCCGAGGGTAGGTCAATGTCATTGCGGGTGATTAGTGCGAATGCCCCCGATGACTCCTGTATCAGCCGGTCCAGCACTCCCTCACCTGATTCGCCAGGTAATAGGTCGAGTGCAAATACCCCAAAGACTCGGAACTCCGAATCAACAGCACGAGGATCGCTTCCTGGCCGACGCGCATCTAGGTAGCCCATCGCCGAAACAATGTCCCATCCCTCAGGCACGGTGACCACCGCCGGCACACCCAACACAGATATCGGGTAGGGCCTGTCGCCGGCGGCCTTATCCCCGCTTATGTCGTTGAGCAGTGCTTCGGTGAGTGCTCCTCGCAAGAGGTCAGCACTCAAGAGAAAGCCCAGCGCTCCTCCTCCTTCTTCTGGAGTAGCCGAGGTGGTTGGAATACCCACCAGACGCCCGTTCGAGTCAAGCGCGGCCCCGCCGCTATTCCCAGGGAAGATGGCGGCGTCGATCTTGATCCTCGTGGAGACACCCAGGTCAAACCCGGCCACTGTTCCAGTGGTCACGGTTAGGGTGTCTCCGCCGACCCCAGGAAACCCTCCAATGATTATCGAATCGCCTATCAAAGGAAGCTTGCGCTCGACTTTGATGGGCGGCCCCAGTGGGTCATCGAGTCGAAGCAACGCTAAGTCCCAGAGTGCGGCCTCGTAGATGACCGAAGCTCCTGTTACTCGAGGTGCTTCTCCTTCGCGGGCATGCGAGACCTTGAGTTCCTCAGCGGAGACTCCTTCTATAACATGCCGATTGGTTACCACGTGACGTGAGTCGCCAAGCATGGTGCCACTGCCAGATCTCGACGCCGTTTCGATTCTCACTACCGAAGCTGCCGCGATAGCGTACGGATCGGGCGGCTCCTTCGTTACAGCCGCCGGAGTCGGCGTGGGGCGATCAGCAAGCGCCTGCTGTACCGCCGCCTTCACGGTCGCTTGAATGCCAGGAGCCGCCGGAGTCGGCGTGGGGCGATCAGCGAGCGCCTGCTGTACCGCCGCCTTCACGGTCGCGTGGATATCAGGTGTAGGCAGTGAATCAGAAGGCGCGCAACCAGTAACCAGCGTCGCCACGACAACCAGCATCGCGAAAAATCTCATGCCGCGACCATACGTCATCGATGCTGGCGGTGAATCCTTAGTGGATCTCTGCGAGCCCTCAGTACTAGGCGCTAGGGATAGGGAGTAGGTATCCCCACACCTACTTCTAGTGTCTACGGAGATAACCCGATCTGATCCGGCAGACGGCCGCCCTCGATATGCCGAGGTATTCAGCTGCTTTACGAGGCTGCGCTGCCGGCCATGGGATATCATGAGTTGAGAGCGTGGGGCCGCGTCACTGATGGTCCCCTAGGGTGTAACGCCCGAGTGGCTATGGAAATCCTCGGTCACGCGCATATAAGCACGACGATGGACATCTATCGCCACGTAGCCCCAGAGTTCCAACACGAAACCGCTGAACGTACGGCGGCCAGCCTTTGGGCTAGGGCTTGACCTGGTTGCTGCCAAGCTCCATATAAGGAGCAGCGCCAGCAGGCGGCGACAATGCCGATAAGCAAATAAGCCATCGTAGCTCAGTGGTAGAGCAGCGGTTTCGTAAACCGCAGGTCGACAGTTCAATCCTGTCCGATGGCTCCAGCTTCCCTGCCGCACCGTAGACTGGCTGAGAGCATGCCGCTTTCCTCGGCCAGGGCACCCAGTTTGATTCGCTGAACCTCTTTTTGACGCCCTTTCCCTCTTTTCAGGGGCGGGGCCCAAGCGGTCTCGCCACCGTATGAACCGAGATCACGTCTTCTCAGGCGGCATGTGCTCTAGGTGTGCCAGGCCCATCAATTGCATGGCCCGATGGTTGAAAACCGCGGCCGCTTCGTTGAACGCCCCGACACCCATGTCGACGCCAACGGTGGTGCGTAGCGGGCGCTGGCCGGCCGGTGTCGCGATGATGCGCATCACCTCGTCCACGAATATCTGCGGATCGGTGGGCACGCTAGGATCGGCGAACATGCGGTTGAAGCCGGCCATGGCCACTTCACGGCCTCCTGCCAGCTCGCCATACTGCGCCTGGATCTGCGGTGCGTCAGGGAGGGCAACGCGGCCGTGCGCGCCCGTCTCGAAGGGGCCTGGCTCGATGATCACCGAGTCAATGCCGAACTGCGATAGCTCGTAACGGTAGGTCTCAGCCAACGCCTCCACGGCATGCTTGGCGATGTGATAGACCCCACGCAAGGGAGTGACGGTGCGCCCGGTGACCGACGAGATGTGAACCAGCAGGCCCGCACCCTGCGAGCGCATGGTCGGCAGCACGGCACGGTTCAGCCGTTGCATGCTAAGAACACCAAGGTCGATCTCCTCCCGTAGTTGGTCCACAGTGAAGGCCTCCAGCACACCATGGGCCCCGCGGCCCGCGTTGTTTACGGCCACATCGATGCGGCCTTCAGCTCGGAGCACATGTGCAATCGCGGCGTCCACAGACGCATCGGACGTGACGTCCATCTCAACAGTCCGCAGCGTGATGGCTTCAGCGTCGGCGAGGTTTGCCATGGCTTCGGCGGCCTCGGCGTTGCGCGTGCCTACCTGGCGCATCGCCGCGTACGTCCTATACCCCGCCCTCGCCAGCGCCTCCGCCAGCGCCTTGCCAAGGCCTCGGCTTGCCCCGGTAACGACTGCTATGGGCATAGTTCCTCCAATGCTCCAGAATCTCCAGTCAGCCAATGAAGGTAGCAGAGCGACTTGTCATCGGTGGCCCCGCTCTTCCAAGTCCACGACGTCGCGTCGGTCGCCTCATCACTCACCCTTTCCCCGTAGCGGGTGATGTCGTACGGGATGAGCGTGAGCGGCGGTGGGGGCCTGTGTTTTGACCAACGCAGGGTGACTTCCTATGATTGTATCGCTTGGGCTGAATCACTTACAGCGAGGCCGCTCCTATGTCCAACGCCACAAACGCCTTCCTTTCGCCCACACGCAGCGCGGTGCTGACGACTGGCGGTCTCGTGTGCTCGGCTTCGCCGCTGGCCGGCGCCATCGGGGCGCAGGTGCTGCGGGGCGGAGGCAATGCCTTCGACGCGGCTGTGGCCGTTGCGGCGAGCGAGGCGGTGACTCTGTCGCCCATGTGCGGCGTCGGCGGCGAGGTCTTCGCCTTGTTCTACGAAGCGTCCACCGGCAAGGTCTACGACATCACCGGAAGTGGAGCGGCCCCAGCCGGAGCGACGCGAGACTTCTTCGTCAGCAGGGGCTACGCGAAGATGCCACAGGAAGGTCCGCTGACGCCATCGGTGCCTGGAGAGGTTGACGCTTGGCAGACGATCGTCACGCGCTTCGGGACTCGGTCGCTGGCGGAACTCATCGAGCCGGCCATCGGCCTCGCCGAACGCGGCTATCCCATCCCCGGCCATATCGGCGCCTACTACGCCATGTACGCCGACAAGATCGGCCGCTACCCGTCGACTGCGGCGGTGTTCGCCAAGGGCGGGCACACGTTGGTCCCCGGCGACGTGATCGTGCAGCCAGCGCTCGCCAAGACGCTGCGCCGGATCGCGGACGGCGGCGCCGACGAGTTCTACCGCGGTGCCCTCGCACGGGAGATTGCGTCCGCCGTTCAGGCGGCGGGCGGGCTGATGACGGCGGATGATTTGGCTCGGCAGCAGACCCATGTAGTCGAGGCGACCGCGTCGACGGACTACCGAGGCTACACGGTGTACGCAAATGCCCCGCCCTCACAGGGCTACATGCTGCTAGAGACGCTGAATATCGCAGAGGGGTTCGATCTTCCGGCCATGGGCCAAGATTCCGCCGAGGCCGCGCACGTGCTCGCCGAGGCGCTCAAGCTGGCCTTCGCCGATCGCCTCGCCTACCTTGGCGACCCCGCGTTCGTAGACGTGCCGTTGACCGCGCTGCTGTCGAAGAAGTTTGCCGCGGCCCGGCGCGAGTCCATCAACCCTGGCGAGGCGAGCAAGTCAGCCGACGCCGGTGCTCCGGCCCAGCTGACCACGGGCGTATCGCCGAGCACGTCCTACTTCTGTGTCGTGGACGCCGACGGCAACGCCGTCTCCTTCATCCACAGCATCTCGCAGTACTTCGGGTCGGGATTGGTCGCTGGCGAGACCGGGGTGCTGCTAAACGACCGCGTGGGCCGGGGCTTCTACCTTGAGGAAGGACACCCGAACGTGGTGGAGCCGGGCAAGCGGACCATGAATACGATCCAGACCTACATGGCGCTGCGGGATGGCAAGCCGGTGTTGGTCGGGGGCACTCCCGGCGGCGACCGCCAGCCGTCTTGGAATGTGCAGGTGCTGAGCAACGTCCTTGACCACGGCCTGAACGTGCAGGAAGCCGCCGACTTGCCTCGTTGGCAGCACTTCCCCGGCAGCGACCCCGCAACGTCGGATCTCCCTTTCGAGCTGCGGATCGAGGATGGGTTCAATCCCGACTCCATCGCGACGCTAGAGAGGCTCGGCCACACAGTCGCAGCGGCCCCCAGCGACCAAACCACCGGGTCGGTGCAGCTCATCGCCATCGACCAAGGAACCGGCGTACGCTCAGGCGGAACCGACCGCCGCAGCGACGGCTACCCCATTCCCTCGTAGTGCGGCTGGCGACACATGTGGTGCTGTTGGCCGCGATCACGGGGTGGGGCTGGTTGATCCTAGAGGTTTTCACTCAGTCATCGTTCCCGGAACCGGAAGCTCCGCCCACCGGCTTCTTCCGCGAGACGGTGGTCCCCATTGCCGGGCACGTAGTGATGTTCGGCGTGCTCGCGGGGCTGATGTTCGCGTGGAGCGTCGCCGCATTGCTCTATCGCCGCAGCCCTTTGGCGGTGCTCGGCGCCGCGCTGGTCGCGACAACCGCTTATGGCGTGGCCATCGAACTGATGCAACGCCCGGTGCCCGGCAGGTTCGCCTCGCTCGATGATGTGATGTTCGATGCCATCGGCGCCGCGGTGGTCCTCGCAGCCGGCGCCTTGATTTTCACGCGATGGCCGTTTCGCGCGGCTCGAAGCCCAAGCCCTCGCGCCTAGCCGGCGGCCTGTCTGCCCCAGGGCAGCGGCTCGATGGTCGCGGCGCGGTAATCTCACGCAGGCGAAGCGCTGACTCCGCTATCGGCGGCGGCTGCGCTTCGTCGACCGTGAGGTTGATGGCCGCGGGGCTGATGGCCGCGGGGCTGATGGCCGCGAGCTCGATGACCGCGAGCCGCCCCTGGGTCGCGCCTCAGAGTCCGGGGTCGCTGGCCGTGAAGTCGATGGCCGCGAGCCCGATGGCCGCGAGCCCGATGGC
>CAUYXS010000012.1:0-16393 GCA_963577205.1 Dehalococcoidia bacterium
TCAATCTCCTTGGCGATCGTCACGCCATCGGAGCAGACGCTCGGCGGGCCGAACTTCTTGTCGAGGACGACATTCCGTCCTCGCGGGCCGAGGGTCACCTTCACTGTGTTGGCCAGGATGTCCATCCCGACCTTAAGCGATCGACGGGCGTCGTCGCCAAAAAGAATCTGTTTTGCCATTGGGGTTTCTCCTCTCGCTCGTCTATTGGGTGTCGCTCTAGCCGATCTTGGCCAGGATGTCCCGCTCCGACAGGATCAGATACTCCTCACCATCGTCGGTGAACTCTGTCCCTGCGAACTTCGAGTAGACGACCGTGTCGCCGGCCTTCAAGTCCATCTCAATTCGCTTGCCCTCGTCCGTCATCCTTCCGGCGCCGACCGCGATGACTTTCCCCTCTTGGGGACGCTCGCGCGCACTGTCCGGGATCAACAATCCACTCTTTGTCTGGGTTTCCTGCTCGATCGCCTGGACGACGACTCGGTCGCCAAGCGGCTGAAGCGTTCTCGGCACAGTTGCTCTCCTTTTGTCTCGCACACCAACAACGCCCTAACTGAAGGGCCGGGCCTGCTGGCAATGGGTTCTTGACGGTGCTAGCACTCATCGCGCCTGAGTGCTAATCCGGGGCTGATGGTACGAGCACCACAGTAGCGTGTCAAGAGCCGCGTGCCGCTGGTCATGGCCTGGCCCAGCTGCCTTGCCGAAGTCGCCCCGGCCCAGCGTGGCCACCGTTTGACACTCCCGCCTGGTCGATGCCAACATGGACTTCGCTTCCGCGGCCTCATGGCCATCAGCGAGCTCACCATGCCCTCGTCGAGACTAACCACTGAGCGCCGGGGCGCCATTGCCACCGTGACGCTTGGCGCCGCGAACGAGCAGCTCGCCCGTCGGCTCACCGACCTGGATGATGACGCATCGATCCACGTCATCGTCATCGACGGGGCACAAACCACCGGGGCGGTGCCTGGCGGTGCCGCTGCAGCCGTGGCCATGTTGGTGACGCCGTCCATCGCAGCCATCGTCGGCGAGTGCCTGGACGAGCGCCTCGAGCTCTCCTTGGCCAGCGACGTGCGTGTCGCCTCTAGGGCTGCGCGGTTCGGTATGCGTCAAGTCGCCGATGGCCGGCTACCTCGGCAGGGGGGCACGCAGCGGTTGACCCACGCCGTCGGGCGCGCCCACGCCCTGCGGTTGCTACTGACGTCGGATGTCATCGGTGCCGACGAGGCACTGCGCATAGGGCTTGTCCAGGCCGTCGTCCCAGCGTCGCGGTTGGCTACGGCGGTCGCGGCGCTCGCCGAGCGTATTGCCAGCGCAGCGCCGATTGCCGCCGCGTACGCAAAGGAGGCCGTCGCCGCGGGGTCCGACCTCACGTTGGCCCAGGGGTTGGCCTTGGAACACGACCTCGGCGTATTGCTCCACTCGACGGACGACCGTGCCGAGGGGCTGCGCGCCTTCGCCGAGCGCCGGGCCGCGGCCTACCGAGGACGATGAGCGCATTCGAGACCATCGACTACGCCACGGAAAATGGTGTGGCCCTCGTGACGCTGAGCCGCCCCGAGGCCGTGAACGCCTTCAGCGTCCAGATGCGCGACGACCTGTACGAGGTTCTCTCCTTAGTGCGTGATGACTCCGCCGTCAGAGGCGTCATCTTCAGTGGTGCGGGTGAGCGCGGCTTCTGTTCAGGGGCCGACTTGGCAGAATTCGGCACGGCGCCGTCGCAGGCCATCGCCCGCCGCGTTCGCCGCCAGCGCGACGTCTGGGCCCTGCTCGCGGCCATGCGCAAACCGTCGGTCGCCGCCATCCATGGCTACTGTTTGGGCTCCGGCCTAGAGTTGGCCTGCCTCTGCGACTTACGGGTCGCCTCTGGGGACGCCATCTTCGGGATGCCAGAGGTGTCGCTAGGCCTGGTGCCGGCGGCGGGGGGGACGCAGGTGCTGCCTCGCCTCATTGGTCTGGGGGGTACCGGGCGCGCGCACGATCTGCTGCTGACGGGACGGCGCGTCGGGGCGACGGAGGCGATGGAGATAGGGCTTCTCACTCGTATCGTCCCGCGGGGCGATCACGTCAAGGCTGCCACCAGCTTGCTCCGCGGTGTCCTCACGGCGCCCGACGGCGCGCTCCACGCAGCCAAGCGCGCCGTCGTGGGCGGCGCCGACCTCCCGCTCGGCGCCGCGCTAGACCTCGAAGACCGGCTCGCCATGGCGCTGGGAGGCCCGCGTGCATAGCCATGACATTCTCGCGATGGCCGCGGCCATCGTCCCTGAGCGCGACGCCACCGTCTTCGACGGCGCGCGGCAGACCTACGCGGAGCTGGCGGCGCGTGCCAACCGGCTCGCCAACGCGCTGGCTGGCCTCGGCGTTGGCCCTGGCGACCGTGTCGCGGTGGTCGACGTGAACACTCCTGCGCACCTTGAAGTGTATTTCGCGGTTGCACGGTTGCGCGCGATCTACGTGCCGATGAATTTTCGCGGCCGTGGGGCCGAACTCGTCTACCCGCTAGAGGTCGCTGCGCCCAAGGTCCTGTTCGCGGGGGAGCGCTACGTGTCGCGGATAGACAGTCTCCCCCTGGCACTCCAGGAGACGGCATTCGTCGCATTCGCCCGCTCGGGCGGCGACAGCGAGGAGAACGGCTGGTCGGCCTACGAAGCACTGTTAGCGGGGGGCGACCAAGAGGAGCTGCGCTTCCCAGAGGGCGACGACGACGCAACCGCAGCCCTACTGTTCACGGCGGGAACCACGGGCAACCCCAAAGCGGTACCCCTGTCTCACTCCTCGTTCACGTCCTTCATGTTGAGCAGCATCGAGCCCGCCGACCCTGATGCGGAGGAGTGCACGCTACTGACGCTGCCGATGTACCACATCGCCGGGCTCCAGAGCGCGCTGGCCGGGGTCTACGGCGGCCGTACGCTCGTCGTCCAACGCCAGTTTGAGGCGCAGGAGTGGATGGAGCTGGTGCAACGGGAGCGAGTGCAGCGGGCGCTGCTGGTCCCTACCATGCTCAAGCAGATCATCGATCACCCTGACTTTCCGTGCCACGACCTATCGAGCCTGGCGGTCCTCACTTACGGTGGGGCGCCCATGCCCTTCACCGTTGTGGAGCGGGCCATCGAGGCGCTGCCGGGCGTGCAGTTCATCAACGCCTTCGGGCAGACGGAGACGGGCTCGACCATTGCAATGGTCCCGCCCGAGGACCATGTCCTCGAAGGCCCGACCGACGTGCTCGCCACGCGTAGGAAGCACCTGGCAAGCATCGGCGTGGCACTACCCGATGTCGAGGTGCGCATCGTCGACGAGGACGGACGGGAGGTCGGAGCAGGCGAGCCGGGCGAGATCATCGCGCGCGGCCCACGGCTCATGCGCGGCTACTGGGGCGACGACGCAGCCTCGGCTTCCACAATCCGGAAGGGCTGGCTCTACACCGGCGACCTCGGTCACATGGACGAGGACGGCTACATTTACCTCGGGGGACGCGCCAAGGATTTCATTAAGCGCGGTGGCGAAATGGTGTCGCCAGAGGAGGTCGAGTCCGTACTCTACGCGCATCCTGGAGTGGAGGAGTGCGCCGTCATCGGCCTGCCGGACGAGACGTGGGGTGAGCGCGTGGTCGCGGTGGTCGTGCCCAAGGCCGGCGAAGGCGCTGCCACAGAAGACGCGCTGTTGGAGGTGGTGCAGGAGCGCCTGGCTCGGTTCAAGCGGCCTGAACAGGTGGTTTTCGTAGACGCTCTGCCACGCAACGACCTGGGCAAGGTGCTCAAGCGGGAGCTGCGCGAGCGACTGGGCGGCTAGCTAGGCGGCGACGGCCTCGCGCTCGTCGCTGGTCTCGGCGGCGAACTGGTGCTGCACGCCGCTCTCGTCCCAGTCCATGCCGCCGCGCCGCCACTCGTAGGCCCAGCCTGCCACCATCAGCAGCAGGAAGAACCCGACTGCCCCGAAAGCCGCCCAGCCCAACGCGTTGAGCCGCGTCGCCCACGGGAACAGGAACACGACCTCCACATCGAAGAGCACGAATAGCAGCGCGTAGCGGTAGTAGCGCACGTTGAAGCGCTCCCAGCGCGGCTCGCCGATGGTCTCCATGCCACACTCGAAGGGGTCGAGTTTGATGGGGTTCGGCCTGGTGGGCCGGATGCCGAGCTTGCCGGCCATGGCCGACAGCATGAGTACGGACGTCGGTACGACCACGGCGGCGGCACCAAGGAATAGGAGCAGACCGTACTGGCGCAGGTAATCTTCCATAGAGAGCCCTCCCCCGAGGACCGTGCCAATCCTAGGCAGCCGTGAGCCGCGGCGTCAAGGCTTCCTCCCGCCCTCCGCCCTCGGTGAACCAGTGGCCGCCAGTGGGTCGCTAACGCCGATCATGCTGTCGCGCGTCACGAACACCGCAAGTGCGCCTCGGGCCACACCGCCCTGCTGTGCCATTTTACGAGCTCGCATCCTGAGGCGTGAGGCTCTCGGCCAACAGCTCGATGATGTCCTTCGCCGCCTTCGTTCCCGTGGCCTGCTTGGCGCTGAGCCCTTCGTCCATCATCTGGAGGCAAAAGGGACAGGAGACACCAATCATGTCCGCGCCGGTCGCAAGAAGCTGGTCGGTGCGGAGGTGGTTCACCCTCTGGCCTTCCTCTTCCATCCACATGCGTCCGCCACCGGCGCCGCAGCAGAAGCTCTGCTCCCGCGAGTGGTCCGCAACCTCCACGAGCTCCAGGCCGGGGATGGCCTCGGCGATCTCGCGCGGCTCATCGAACACCCCGTTGTGGCGGCCCATGTAGCAGGAGTCGTGATACGCCATCGTGGCCTCAACGGCGACGACGGGCTTGATGCGGCCCTCACGAACCAGCCGCCCGACGAACTGCGTGTAGTGCTGGACTTCGTAGTGCCCGCCGAGCTGCGGGTATTCGTTTTTCAGCGAATTGAAGCAGTGCGGGCACATGGTCACGATATGCTGAACGCCATAGCGGTCCAACGTCTCAATATTGCCGCGCGCCAGCGTCTCGAACAGGTACTCGTTGCCGAGGCGGCGCGCCGGGTCTCCGGTGCAAGCCTCCTCTTCGCCCAGCACTCGGTAGCGGATGCCGGCAACCTTGAGCACGGAAGCCATAGCCCGCGCTACGGCCTGCGTGCGCGGGTCAAGGGCTGGGGTGCAACCGACCCAGAGCAGTACCTCGTGGTCCGGGTCCTCGGCCATGGTGACGGCGCCCGTCCCTTCCATCCAGTCGGTTCGCGTGGCCTGCGTCCCGCGCCAGGGGTGCCCGCGCTGCTCCATCGAGGTCAACGCCTGCATGGCCGTCTCTGGCGTCGCGGCCTCCTCCATCGTCAGGTAGCGGCGCATGTCGACGATGGTGTCGATGTGCTCGATGCCGACAGGGCACGCCTCGACGCATGCGCCGCAGGTTGTACACGCCCAGATCGCGTCGTCAGTCACGGCCTCGTGGACCAGCGCTGCCTCACTCTGTCCCGCCAGCCTCTCAGCACCGCCGGCAAGCAAAGCGGGAGCGTGGGCAGTCATGTAGGCCTTCGCGTCTTGGACCAGCTTGCGCGGGGACAGCGCCTTGCCGCTGGCCCACGCCGGGCATTGGTCCTGACAGCGTCCGCAGTTAGTGCAGGCATCCAGGTCCAACAGCTGCTTGGTCGTCAGGTGCGGGATGTCGCTGGCGCCAAAGCGATCGAGCGTCATCAGGTCGCCCATGGGGCGGAGCGCGCCCTTGGGACGCCGGACGCTGGAGCGCATGAAGACCGCAATAGGGCCGACGAAGATGTGCATGAGCGGTCCGAACCGCCACGCAGCGTAGACGAATGTGGCCGACATGAGCGCCGCGTGCGCCCACCATAGGACGAAGTGCGTCGCCTCGATCCCGTAGAGGCTCGCGCCAGCGCCCCTGACAGCCACTGCGAGGGCATAGCTGGCGGGTGACCACATCGCCGCGCCTTCGTCGAACAACGCACTAGCTGGCTCCAGTTCAGTCGACGCCTGCCGCAGCGCCTGAAGCGCGAACCCAGACAACGCCATGCCGTACAGCAGGCCCAGCAGCACGCCGTTCTCCAAGATCGTGTTCAGGCGCGCAGCCCGCTGGACGTAGCGCCGGTAGGCCGCGATGGTCAGGCCGGCGAGCAACGCGAGACCGGCAAGGTCCCAGACCAACTCCAGCTGGAGCGACCAGCGCACGGTCGCCAGCTGCCAGCCCAGGTACTGCTGCGCGTTGAACTCGGCCGCGCTGACCACCGTCGCCACGAACAGCCCCGCGATACCCCAGAAGACAAGAGCGTGCATGACGCCCGGCAGCGCCTCGTGGCGGACAAACCGCCGGTGCCCCAGCGCATCGGCCAGCACCCAGCGACCGAAGGCGGCGAGGCGGGGCGCCAGCGGCCCAGCATCGGGGTTGGGTACACCCAGGCGCCAATAGCGCGAGCGCCGGTAGAGCGCCCATGCGATGGCTGCAAGGGCGATGAGCCCCGTGATGTAGACGAGGGCACCGAGAGGGTACCCAATGTTCCAGAAGTCGACACGGCCATTCAACTGGTCGGGCATTCTTTTTTGTCCTCGCCCTGGCGCCGTCGGAGGGTCAGCCCCGATAGGCAACATATTCGGGCTTGTCGAGCTCGTCTAGGGTTATGCTGGCTCCCCTTCGCAAGCCCAAAGTGCCCGCTCGCGCTCAGCCTGTCGAAGCGCGAGCGGGCGTGGGCCGGTGGCTAGCCCAGCATCCGCTGGACGGTCGTGCCGATTTCAGCGGGGCTCGGTATCGTCTCGCAGCCAGCCACGGCCAGGGCCTTGACCTTCTCACTAGCCAGCGCGGCCGGCCCTGTGATGACCGCACCGGCGTGACCCATACGCCTGCCAGGGGGGGCCGTCTGGCCCACGATGAGCGCGGCGACGGGCTTACGCACATGCGCTTTGATGTACTCGGCCGCCTCTTGCTCTTTGGTCCCGCCAATCTCGCCGATGAGGACGATGGCCTCGGTCTCCGGGTCCTCGTTGAACAACTTCAGCACGTCGACAAAGTCGGTGCCCGAGACTGGGTCGCCGCCGATGCCAACGCACGTCGACTGGCCGATGCCCAGCTGCGAGAGCTGGTTCACACCCTCGTAGGTCAGCGTCCCGCTGCGCGAGACCACGCCGACTCTACCGGACCTGTGAATGCTGCCGGGCATAATGCCAATCTTCGCGTGCTCGCCGGGGCTGATGAGTCCGGGGCAGTTGGGACCCAGCAGCCGGGTCGCCTTGCCTTCCAGGTAGCGCATGACCATCGTCGTGTCGCGTACCGGCACGCCCTCGGCGATGCAAACCATGAGCCCGATGCCGGCGTCAGCCGCCTCGAGCATGGCGTCGCCGGCGAAAGGCGCCGGCACGAAGATCAGCGACACGTCGGCACCGGTGGCGTCGACGGCCTCGCGCACCGAATCAAAGACGGGCACCGAGCCAAACGCTTTCTCGCCGCCCTTGCCTGGGGTCACGCCAGCGACGACGTTGGTCCCGTACTCGACGCAGCGCTCCGTGTGGAACGACCCCTCGCGGCCGGTGATTCCTTGTACCAATATCCGTGAGTCTTTGTTGACCAGAATGCTCATGCTTGCTCCCGGGCGATCGCCTTGGCCGCCTCGGTGAGCGTGTCGGCCAGCGACAGCGCGAGCCCCGAGTCAGCCAGTATCTGCTTGCCTTCGTCTGCGTTCGTGCCGAGCAACCGCACCACCAGGGGCGGCTTGCGCGACGACTTTCCGTACGCGTCGACGATGCCTCGCGCCACGACGTCGCAGCGCAGGATGCCGCCAAACACGTTCACCAGCACGCGCTGCACCTGCTCATCTCCTAGCATGAGCTGGATGGCCTGGGACACCTTTTCCTCGTTGGCGCCGCCGCCAACGTCGAGGAAGTTGGCGGGAGCCGCGCCTGCAGACTGGATGGTGTCCATCGTCGCCATGGCCAGGCCTGCGCCGTTGACCATGCACCCGACGTCGCCATCAAGCTTGACGTAGGCGATGCCGTGCTCCGACGCGGCCACCTCCAAGTCGTCCTCCTGGCTGGTGTCGCGCAGCTCGGCTCCGGCCGTATGCCGGAACAGGGCGTCGTCGTCAAAGCTGATCTTGGCGTCCAGGGCCAGCAACTGCGCGGCCTTAGTCACCACTAGCGGATTAATCTCCACCATGGACAGGTCGCACTCGACGTACGCACGGTAGCACGCATCAACCAGGGCCGAGAAAGGTCGTACCAGGGCCGCTGGCAGCTCCAAGCCAGCGGCCAGGCGCCGCCCCTGGAACGGCTGGAACCCGATCGCGGGGTCCACCGGCTCGGTGAGAATCTTGTCCGGCTCCGACTGCGCAACCTCTTCGATCTCCATGCCGCCAGCAACGGAAGCAATGATGACCGGCCGCTTGCGGCTACCGTCGGTGGTGATGCTCAGGTAGAGCTCCCGGTCAACGTCGACTGTCTGTTCGACGAGAACCGAGTTGACGGGCGCGCCCTGTGGGCCCGTCTGGAACGTGACCAGCGTCGTGCCGATGAGGGAACTCGCGGCTGCGCTGGCGTCGCTGGGGGTCGCGGTCACCTTGACCCCGCCCGCCTTGCCCCGGCCTCCGGCGTGCACTTGCGCCTTGACGACGGCTCGCCCACCGAGCCTGCTGGCGGCCTGCTCGGCCTCGGTGCCATTAGCCGCCACCGCGCCTTCGGGTACGGGCACGCCGTACCCGGCGAGCAGCGCCTTGGCCTGGTATTCATGGAGCTTCATCTTCGCGGCGCCTCCTGCCAACGGCCCCTCAGGGCCTGGCCCACGGTCCAGCGCGTCCCGTCGCGGCAGCCGCGACAAAGACCTCACGCGAGGGCGGAGGATAGCAGACGTACCACGCTACGAGGACATGTCGGCGGTGATGCGGTGATGCGGTGATGCGGTGATGCGGTGATAGTGAAGTGTGAGTCCGGTCGTGGTAGGTGCGGAGCGGGCACAGAAGAGTGATGCGCAGGCCTAAGGCGCCGAGGTGCTAGGCGGCGGAGTGGTCGAGGGTCCTGGGCAACGGTGTCGCCCCTGCCACCATGTAATGCCCTGGGCTGCAGGCAGGGCGTGAGAGTCACCACCAAATTGGCCTGGGTGCCTCCACGACATCACACTCGCGCGGCTATAATCGCTGCTGGCCCAGCAGGTTCAAAAACGAGGGGGATATGGAGTTCGACACCATCGTTAGGGGCGGCACCGTTGCCGACGGCACGGGTGCCCCAAGTTCGCGCGCCGACGTCGGCATTCGCGGCGAGCGTATCGCGGCGGTCGGCGACCTGAGCGAGGCAACGGCACCCACGATCATCGACGCCACGGGGCGCGTGGTCGCCCCTGGGTTCATCGATACTCACATCCATTCCGAAATCGCGTTGCTGGGCTTCGGCCACAGGTATGGCAGCGTGCTCCAGGGTGTCACCACTCAGCTCACCGCGCCAGATGGATTCGGCTGGGCGCGACTCCCTCGTGATCTCGCTGAAGAGCTATGGGAGACGACACAGTTCTGCTACGGCAAGGCCGACCTCACAGTCGACTGGCCGACGCCCCAGGCCTACCTTGCACTCTTCCCTGGGCGCTCGCCCGCCAACGTCGTGCCCCAGGCGCCCCACTGCGCCATCCGCCTTGGCGCCATGGGTTGGGCCCCGCGCCCAGCGACGCGCGACGAGCTCCAGGTGCAGAAGGAGGCGTTGCGCGCTTGGATGGACGCGGGGGCTGTCGGGCTCTCCCTCGGCCTCGACTACCAACCCAGCGCGTACGCGTCGACCTTCGAGCTGACGGAGCTCGCGAAGGTCGCCGGTGAGTACGGCGGCACCTACAACGCGCACATTCGCGGCAACATCCTCGGCCGCGCCGGCGCTTGGCGCGAGACTATCGAGATCGGCAAGCGCTCCGGCGCTCGCGTTCATGTCGCCCATGAGTACGTGAACGAAGTCACTGAACCGCTGCTGGAGCAGGCCGACCAGGAGTGCGATCTGACCTTCGAGTCGTACCTGTACCCCGCGGGGTCTACCCACTTCCCTCAGTTCAGCATGCCGACGTGGGCGCAGCAGGGTGGTGAGCGTGGCCTCCGGGCACGCATCAGCGAGCCTGGTGTCCGCGAGCGTGTCCGCGACCACTTGGAGCTCACGCTTGGTGCCAGCTACGCCTCTGGCGCCAAGCAGGTCATCGCGGCGAACCAGACCGGCAGATACGTCGGCATGACTGTCGAGGACGCAGCGAGCGAGGCTGACGAATCCCTAGGCGACTTCGCCCTGCGCATGCTGGACGAGGAGCAGCCCTACACGTTGACCATTAATCATCGCCCGGGCGGCCCCGAAGTCCACGACGAAATGGTGCGCCAGACCGCACAGCACCCCAAGGCCATCGTGGCCAGCGATGGCATCTACCACGGGCCGCACCCACACCCGCGGGCCTTTGGCTGCCACACCCGTGTGCTGCGCCTGTGCGTACGCGAGCGCGGCTTCATTTCGCTGGAGTCGGCCATCCACAAGATGACCGGCAAGCCGGCCGAGCGCTTCGGCATTGCGGACCGTGGCGTCGTTTCAGCCGGCGCCTTCGCCGACTTGGTCGTCTTTGACCCCGGCACCGTAGCGGACCGCTCCACCTGGGAGGAGCCTCTCCTGGAGCCAGTGGGCATCGACTGCGTACTGGTCAACGGCCAGATCGTCGTCCACGACGGCACGCCGACCGGCGCGCTACCCGGCCAGGTCACCACGCGCAGGCGCTAGCGGTGGCGAGCACGGCTTGCCTACCGGCACGGCCCACGCTCGTGTATTCTCTTGCGCTTGGAGGTTGCCCTGTGGAGCGCCCGATCACCAAGCCGCCCGGCACGCCGGTCGACCAGCTCGATACGCCAGCCCTTGTGGTGGATCTCGACGCCTTCGAGGCCAACGTCGAACAGGTCCACGGCTTCTTTCGCGGGCGCGCCGCGACGATGCGGCCCAACGTCCATTCCCACAAAACGCCCGCCATCGCACATCGCCAACTCGCTGTCGAGGGCGCCGCGAGTGGCGTGGCTGTCGTCTCAGTCGGCGAGGCGGAGGTGTTCGCCTCGGCCGGCATCGGCGACATCCTCGTCTCCATGCAGTTGGCCTCGGCCGGCAAGCTCGCCAGGGCGTGCGCGCTGGCTCGCACCTGCCGCATCAGCCTGATCGCCGACAACGAAGCCACCGTGACGGCGTATGCGAGCGCGGCGACAGCCGCGGGCGTCACGCTGGACATACTAGTCGACGTCCAGACTCATCCCCACCGAGCTGGTGCCGTAGGCCTCGGCCAAGCTGTAGCCCTCGCCAAGGCTATTGAGAGCACCCTTGGCCTTCGCTTCGTAGGCGTCTTCACGGCTGGCGGACCCATCGGCGATGGGTCCGCTGCTGAGCTGCGCAAACGCGACGAGCAGGCAGTCGCCACGTTCGTGGCCACGCGCCGAGCCATCGAGGCCGCAGGGCTGGCCGTGACCGTGGCCAGCTACGGCAACAGCACGCATGCCTACGACGTGCCGGGAGCGACGGACGGCGTAACCGAGGTCCGCTCAGGGGCTTACCCGCTGATCGACGCCAACCATGCGCCACACTGCCCAGGCCTCACGCCCGCCGCCAAGCTCATGGCGACGATCAACAGCCGTCCGGAGCTCGGCAGGGCCATCACCGACTGCGGTCAGAAAGCCATCGGGCGCGACTTCGGGGGGCCGCAGGTCGACCTGCGGCCCGACCTCGTGGCTGCTGCGGCGAGTGCGGAGCACGGACTCGTGGACACCCTGGACGGCTCACCACTGGAGATGGCCATCGGCGACCACGTGTGGCTCATCCCCGCCGATGTCTCGACAGCCTTCGCACTCCACGACCTAGTCTACGCGGCTCGTAGCGGCGTGGTTGAGGCCGTCTGGCCCATCACCGCCCGCGGGGCGTTCGCTTAGGATGCACGGCATGAACCAGCGACCCACACCCGGCACCTTCGTCGACGAGTTAGAGACGCCCGTCCTGCTCATTGACATGGACGCAATGGAACACAACATCGGCGTGATCGCGGCCCGCTACCGCGACACGGACGTCAAGCTGCGGCCGCACGTGAAGAACCACAAGTCGCCGCAGATCGCCTGGATGCAGATCAGCGCCGGGGGCACGGTGGGGGGCATCGTGGCAGCCAAAGTGGCTGAAGCCGAGGTCTTCGTCGAGGCGGGCATCCCCAACGTCCTCATCGCGAACCAGATCGTCGCGCCGGACAAGGTGCGCCGGCTTGCCTCGCTGGCGAAGCGGGCCGACGTCATGGTCGCCGTCGACGACGTGGAGCAAGTGCGCAGGCTCTCGGCGGGCGCCAGTGAGCTCGGAGCGACGATCGGCGTGGTCATCGAGGTCAACACTTCTTTGCGGCGCGCGGGCATCCGAGCCGTCGAGCAGGCCGCGCCGCTAGCGCAGGCCATCGCCGACGCACCAGGGCTGCGGTTCAAGGGCGTCATGAGCCACCAGACTCCCACGGAGGCCTATCCTGACCGTGAGGAACGCCTCCGCAACGGTAGCGAGTACTTCGACATGGTCATCGAGGCGAAGCTCGCCATTGAAGCCGCAGGCCTGCCCGTCGAGGTGGTCTCCACCGGCGAGACGTGGACCTACGACGTCGCCCCTACGGTGCCCGGCATCACGGAGATCGAGGGCGGTACTTATATCGTCATGGAGGTGCCCTACGCCTACATGACGGAGTTCCGCCTCGCTGCGAAGGTCATGGGCACCGTGGTCAGCCGCCCAAGCGACCACTTGGCCATCGGCGACGTGTCAGTCGAGGCCATCGGGGCGCCCGGCGATATGCCAACCGTCGAAGGATCGGACGGCGTACGGGTACAGGCTATGTCCCTGGAGGGCACGATCCTCGAGTCGAATGGCCCAATGCCGCTGCGTGTTGGCGACCGCTACACGCTCCTCACGCACCAGCAGGACATGACGATGAATCGCTGGGACCAGTACGTCGGCGTACGGGACGGCCGGGTGGAGGCCGTGTTCGAGGTCACGGCACGCGGCTGCCACAACTAGTGTCGGTCGGGCCGCGAGAAGTACCTGGCTGCCGCGCATGAGGACCACGAACCCGCGCTTCTTTTACGGCTGGGTCATCGTCGGCGTCGTATTCCTATCGAACATCGTGGCCAACGGCGGTGGGCAATTCACCTTCGGGCTCTTCGTTCTGCCCATGGCCGCTGACCTCGGCGTCTCGCGTGCCACCATCGGCTGGCTACCCATGGCGCGTCTGGTTGCGACCGCCGTCTCCTCGGTCCCATTGGGCCGAGCCGCCGACCGATTCGGCGCACGGGTCTTGCTCCCCGTGGCGGCAGTGGTTATGGCGCTGGCGCTCTTCGCAGTCACGCGCGCAAACTCCTTCGTGGTGGTCCTCGCCCTGTTCGCGGTGATGGGTCTCGCCGATTTCAGCGCGCCCGGCAACGTGATCACCGCAGTGCCCATCACCAAGTGGTTCGTCCGCAAGCGCGGCCGGGCAACGGCCATCATCACCATGGGCTTCGCCGTAGGCGGCGGGAGCTTCGCATTGCTCCAGCAAGCGCTCATCGCCAGCGTGGGCTGGCGCACCGCCCTGGCCATCGCGGCGCTGATCATCGCCGTGGTACTGATACCCATTCCGCTCCTGTTCATGCGGCGGCAGCCGGAGGACATGGGGCTGCTGCCCGACGGCGCCAGGGTCCGGCACCGCGACGAGTCGCCTGAGCCGGTAGCACAGGAAGAGCAGTGGACGCTGGCCGAGGCCGTCCGGACACCCACGTTGTGGAAAGTCGCGCTGGCCTACCTGTTGTCAAACTTCGCTGTCTCCGGCTTCCTCGTGCATCGCGCGGGGTTCTGGGAAGAAAGCGGTATCCCCTCCGGGCTCATAGGGGCGGGCTTCGCCGTCGACTCCGTGGGCTTCGCGATCAGCGCCATGGCCGGGGGCCTGCTCGTCGAGCGCATACCCGCGCGGCTGCTGGCGGCCGGCGCCGCCACCACTCAAGGGTTAGCTATCGCGCTGGCCGTCGTCTGGGTCAGCCAGCCAGCCGTCATCATCGCGCCATTCCTGTTTGGCCTCGGTGGCGGCACGCTGGTGGTGGTGCAGACGGTGATATGGGCCGATTACTACGGGCGTCGGTTTCAAGGGAGCATCCGAGGGCTCGTCGTCCCGATGATGCTGCTGGGTTTCGGCCTGGGGCCGCCGTCCATCGGCCTGATGTACGACGCCGCAGGCGGCAACTACTTGGTCGGCTTCTGGTTCGCCGCCGCTCTCATGGTCCCAGTCACGGCGCTGCTGTTGAGTGCGAAGCCGCCGCGGAGGGTGCGCCCAGGCGTGGCGGAACGAGCCGGCTAGGCCGCGGGCTACGCCTTTGCCTTGGTCCGCGTGGGCTTGGCGGCTTTCTCGCCATTGCGCTTGGCCTCACCCGCCGTCCGCGACCAGCCATGCTTGGCCAGCGCCTCGGCCACGTAACGCGCCGTGTGCGACGTAGGATGCTGCGCGATATCCTCCGGCGTGCCCATGGCGACAACCTCGCCGCCTCGCAGCCCCGCGCCCGGCCCCATGTCGATGACCCAGTCGGCATTCTTAATCAGATCCATGTGGTGCTCGATGAGCAGTACGCTGTTGCCCTGGTCCGCCAGGCGATGGAGTACCCGCAGCAGGTGCGCACAGTCGTCGAAGGCCAGCCCCGTGGTCGGCTCGTCGAGAATGTAGAGCGTGTTCCCCGTCGCCCGACGGGACAGCTCCTGCGCCAGCTTCACGCGCTGGGCTTCCCCGCCCGATATCGTCGTTGCGGGCTGCCCCAGGCGTATGTAGCCCAGGCCAACCTGCTCCAGCGTCTCCAGCACTCGCTTGATGCGAGGAATGGAATCGAAGAAGGCGTGCGCCTCGGTCACGGTCATGTCCAACACGTCTGCGATGCTCTTGCCCTTGAACAGAATCTCCAGTGCGTCCTCGTTGTACCGCTTACCGTGGCAGACTTCACAGGGCACCGTGACGTCCGGCAGGAACTGCATCTGGATCTCGATGTAGCCGTCGCCGCGGCAGGCCTCGCAGCGCCCGCCCTTGACGTTGAATGAGAATCGCCCGGGCGCGTAGCCACGAGCCTTCGATTCCGGCAGCGCCGCGAACAGCTCACGGATGGGCGTGAACGTCCCGGTGTAGGTCGCTGGGTTCGACCGGGGCGTGCGTCCGATGGGGGCCTGGTCGATGTTCACGACCTTGTCGACGTGCTCCAGTCCCTCGACGCCGTCACTAGCGCCTGGCCGGTCCTTGGCGTGATACAGCCGCTGCGCCAGCCACTTGTACAGCACCTCGTAGACCAGCGTGGATTTGCCGGAGCCCGAGACGCCCGTCACGCACACCAGTTGTCCCAGCGGCACGCTCACGTCCACGTCCCGGAGGTTGTTCGCGCGCGCGCGCTTCACCTTGAGCGCATGTCCGTTGCCCGGCCGCCGCTGCGCGGGCAGGCTGATCTCACGCCGGCCGGAGAGGTAGGCGCCGGTCAGTGAGTTGGGGGCGGCTTCGATAACATCCATCGTCCCTTCGGCAACGACGTACCCGCCGTGCTCGCCGGCACCCGGACCCATGTCCACCAGGTGGTCGGCGGCGCGCATGACCGCCTCATCGTGCTCAACGATGATGACAGTGTTACCCAAGTCACGGAGATTCTTGAGCGTCCCGATAAGCCGGGCGTTGTCGACAGCGTGCAGACCGATGGACGGCTCGTCGCAGACGTACAGCACGCCCATGAGGCCGGACCCGATCTGCGTGGCCAGGCGTATGCGCTGGGCTTCGCCACCACTGAGCGTACCTGCCGCCCGCGAGAGGTTCAGGTACTCGAGGCCGATGTCCAGCAGGAATTTCAGCCGAACGGTGATCTCCTTGAGTATCTGGTCGCCGATGGTGCGCTCACGCTCGCTCAGCGTGAGGGGGTCGACATGCTTGGCCTTGGGCTTGCCGCTGGGCTCTTTGCCCTCGCCGAGGATGGCCCGAACCCAGTCAGCGGCTTCCCAGACGGCGAGGTTCGTGACCTGGATGATGTTGCGATCGGCGATGGTGACCGCGAGGGACTCCGCCTTTAATCGGGCGCCACCGCACCTCTCGCAAGGGTTCGCGGCCATATAGCGCTCGATTTCGGTACGGACGTAGTCACTGCCCGTGTCGCGATAGCGCCGCTGGAGGTTGGGGATCACGCCCTCGAACTTGGCGTCCCACTCCCATTCACGGCCACGAAGTGTCCGGTGGCGCATGCGCACCGTGGTCACGCCCTCGCCATAGAGCAGCATGCGCATCACCCACTCGGGCAGGTCCTTCACCGGGATCTTGGTGGAGAAGTCGAACTGCGCCCCGATCGAGTTCAGCATGCTGTAATACCACGACGTTGACGTACCGGCTCGCGCCCACGGCTGGATAGCGCCCTCCGCAAGGCTCAGTTCCTTGTTCGGCAC
>CAUYXS010000013.1:0-16375 GCA_963577205.1 Dehalococcoidia bacterium
TCTACCTGCCCTTCGACGTGACGAAGGAGAAACTCCCTAGCCTTGTCGATGCGCTGCGGCACTGCGACGGTTACGCCGGCGGCAACGTCACGGTCCCCTACAAGGTGGCGGTCATGGACCTGCTCGACGAGCTGGACCCGGCCGCTGCACAGATCGGTGCCGTGAACACTATCTGCAAGACCAGCGACGGCCGACTCATCGGCTACAACACGGACGCAGACGGTGCTCTTGGGTCGCTGCTCCGGCCAACCCCATGGCAGGCGCAGCCGCTCCTGGCCACGCTCGATGGCCTGCGTGTTTTGCTGATTGGCGCTGGCGGCGCGGCCCGCGCCACGGCTTTCGCGGTCGCCTCCCAGCTTGGAGACCGGGGCAGCCTGGCGATCGCCAACCGTAGCCAGCCCGGCGCGCAGGCGTTAGCGGCGGCGGTGTCGGCGGTCCATGGCAACGCCGAGGCCGTCGACGGGGGGGCAGTGTCGGGAGCGGTTGCCGGCGCCGACCTCGTCATCAACGCATCAGTTGTCGGTCAGTCGGGCATCAGGCGCCTCGCTGAGGACCGACTGACCTGCTTGGAACCGTACAGTCCGCTGGCGCCCGCCAACGCCGTCGCCTTCGCCGCGTCGGCGCACCCCAGCGACGCAGGACTTTATCGTGCGTGGTTCGACGCCTCGTCCGAGGACATCGCCGCGAATCAACGAATGTCTGCCCGTGCGGTCGTGGGTGCGCCTGCGGCGGCAGCGTTCTTCGACCTCATCTACAGCCCCCTGGAAACGACGTTCCTGCGGCAGGCTAGGCTAAGCGGGCACGCGACCCTGAACGGAAAGGGAATGAACATCATCCAGGCGGTGGAGGCCTTCGTGACGCGGGTCATGGCTCCTCGCCTCAACGCGGACGGCTGGAAGCGCGAGGTAGCCTACGCTCGCGTATTCCAGGCCATGCTCGGAGCGTGGTGATTGCCGTGCCTGGAGTTTGGTGCCCGTGCCGACGGCGTGATGCCCATGCAGGGAGTGTGGACGAGTGACTGATTCGGCTCCGCGCGCCTACCTGATAGGCGCGCTCGAAGAGAACCATAACGCCGACGCGGGACTCACGGCCGACCTGGTCAGGCTCGCCGCGGAGGCTGGGTGTGACGCGGTGTCGG
Organism: Dehalococcoidia bacterium; assembly: GCA_963577205.1. Taxonomy (GTDB): domain Bacteria; phylum Chloroflexota; class Dehalococcoidia; order Lucifugimonadales; family Australimonadaceae; genus CAUYXS01. The sequence continues at coordinate 1,139 of CAUYXS010000013.1, forward strand.
TGCGCCGCTGGGCGACGAACGAAGCCTTCGCCGGCGAGTTCCTGCGTGAGCCGCACGCTGGTGCAACCCGGGCTGCGGTGCTGCAAGCGCGCGAGCTGCCGCTGGAAGCTGCAGCGGTTGCCCGCAAGGCCTGCGCCGAGGCGGGCATCGACTTCGTTGCGGCACCCTACGATGCGCGGTCGCTTGGCGAGCTCGCCGACCTCGACCCCGACGCCTACCAAGCAGAGCCCGCGCTCATCGGCCAGTTGGATGCGCTGCGCCAGATCGCCTCGCAGGGCAAGCCGGTCTACCTGGTGGCGGGGCGCTGCACCGAAAACGAGATCGCCGGAGCCCTCCACGCTTTGGACGGCGCCGCGGTCACGATCCTGCACACGGTGGCCGCACGAGGCGTCGGCCTGGGCCAGACGGCCGTCGGTGTCATTCCATCTCTCGCATCGCGATTCGGGCTCCCGGTTGGCTACTACGGGCCTGAGCCGGGGACCGAGGGCTCGATCGCGGCCTTCGCACTGGGTGCCAGCGTCATCGAGAAGCCATTCACGACGGATCACCGGCTGCCGGGCCCCGGCCACGCAGCCAGCCTCGACCGCGATGAGCTGCGACGCCTTGCCTCCGCTCTCCAAGGACTGCAATCGGCGCTGAGTGCCACCGGGCCTCGCGTGCCGTTCCAGCAGGAGCTGGACGAGGACGAGACGGGGCGCGCGACACTGGTGGCGGCTCGGGACCTGGCGGTAGGTGAAGTGCTGAGCGGTGAGATGCTCGAGACCCGGCTGAGCGGCCGAGGGGTGAGCCCGCTGCAATCGAAGCACGTGCTCGGCAAGAGCTTGGCTTACGCCGTCTCAGCGGGATCCCCTATCACGTTTGGCATCCTGGGGGACACTTCGTGATCTCGGTCGTCATCCGCACGAAGAACGAAGAGGTTTGGATTGGACGCTGCCTGGCTGCGGTCCGAGCACAGAACTACGCCGACGTCGAGATCGTTATCGTCGACAACGAATCGACTGATCGGACGCTCGATATAGTCGAGCGGTTCGACTGTAAGTTGGTCACGATATCTGATGCGGACTTCACCTTTGGGCGCTCACTCAACTGGGGGATCGAGCAGGCCTCCAGCGAGTTCGTTGCCATCACTTCCGGTCATTGCATTCCCGTCGATGACCAGTGGCTGGTCGCCCTGCGAGCCGCCTTCGACAGCGATCGCATCGCGGGGTCATACGGACGCCAAGAGCCGCTTCCCGACACCAGTTCCTACGACAAACGCGACCTGTGGACGACGTTCGGTACCGAACGGAAGGTCCAGGCACGTGACTTCTTTTTTCACAACGCCAACTCCATGATCCGCAAGAGCGTGTGGCACGAGGTTCCCTTCGACGACGAGATCGCCGGCGTCGAGGACCGAGACTGGGCCAGGCAAATCCAGGCGCGCGGCTACCAGGTTGCGTACCAACCCACCGCCAGCGTCTTTCACTGGCATGGCATCCACCACGGGCGCAACGAGGAGCGCTCGGCCCGTGTCGCGCGCGTCATCGAATGGATTGGAAGCAGGGAGGCCTAGCTGTGCCAGCCGACACCAACGTCGTCGCCGTTATCCCCGCCCGTGGCGGGTCAAAGGGCATTCCGCACAAGAACATCCAGCCCGTCGGTGGCAGGCCGCTGATTGCCTGGTCTATCGAGGCCGCGCGCAACTGTCCTCTCATTGACCGTGTCGTCCTCTCCACCGACGACGAGGAGATCGCCCGTGTGGCTCGGGAGTGGGGCGCCGAGACGCCCTTTCTCCGCCCGGCGGAGCTGGCGGGGGACGCGGCGTCGACCGAGTCGGCGCTCCAGCACGCCGTCGAGTGGCTCGACGAGAACGAAGGCTATGACACCGACATTGTCGTTTTCCTCCAGCCGACGGACATCTTCCGGCGCCAGCGCTGGCTGACGGAGTGCGTGCAGGCGCTCATGGACGACCCGATGCTGGAATCCTGTTTCGTGGGCTACTCCACTTACAAGAACTTCTGGCAGGTGCTCGACGGTGAGTATGCGCACCTCAGTTGGCGTGGCTACGGTCCGCGCCAGACGAAGTCCGTCGTGATCCGCGAGGATACGGGTTTGGCCTGCGCGACCCGGGGTGCGTTGGTGCGCACCGGCAAGCGGGTCGGCGAGCGCGTGCGGATCATCGAGGACGAGGACTACATCCCTGCCATCGACGTGCAGTACCCCTTCGATCTGTGGCTTGCGAACAAGGTCATCGCGGAATGGGGTCGCATGCCGAACGACGACGACGGCAACGCGACGTCGGACCCCGGCCCAGGCGGGGGGTAGGTCATGGTGCAGCATGCGGGACAGGTACTGGCCGTCATCCCGGTGCGCGGTAAGGACGCCGAGGGCGATACCGGCCCGGTATTGCTGGGTGGCCGGCCGCTGATCGCATATACCATCGAAGCCGCGCTGGCCTCCCCCGCGATTGATCGAACCATAGTGACGACGGACAGCGAGAAAGTGCAGCGCCTCGCGGTTGAGTTGGGTGCCGAGGCGCCGTTCCTTCGCCCCGCGGAGCTTGCTGCGTCCGGCGTCACGTTGGACCACGTCCTCCAACACTGCGTCGACTGGGCCGCCGGGCATTGGAGCTACCCCCCGGAAATCGTTGTCACCCTGGAGGTTGCCCACCCTCTTCGGCCTCAGGGCCTCATTGAGCAGGTCGTGGCCACACTCCGAGAGCAACACCTCGAAACGGTCTTTGCGGCCCTTGAGGAGCGTCACGCCTTCTGGGCGCTCGACGACTACGGCGAGTTGCGCCGGATGGGCAGCCAGGAATCTCCGACCCGCGATACGCTGGCCCCCGTCTACCGCGAGATTGCCGGGCTTGCCATCGCGACCCGGACCGATGCGCTGCGGCGGAGCGGCCGCTTCGGCACGAAGATTGGCGTCGTCCCGTTGCGTGATCCGACCATGGCCATCGATACCCAAGACACGGGTGGCTTGCTGCTGGCGGAAATATTCGTCAGCGAGGAGTCTCGCACCCGTGGCAACTGACCCGGTTTTTTGGGACGAGCGCACGCGCCGTCACGGGCATACCGGCTGGGCCGACCAGCGGGTCTACCGCTACGATCAACCGTTGCGCATGCGTGCGATGCTCTCGCTGGTGCGCGAGCTCTACCCGGATCTGCGCGGCGTGCGGGTGCTTGATGCTGGGTGTGGCACGGGCGACCTGTCGCTAAGGTTGGCTGCGGCCGGTGCAGACGTCGTCGGCGTCGATGTGAGCCCCGAGGTCATCGAAACGGCCCGCCGCCGCGCCGTGGGGCAACCCAACGTCCGCTTCGTGGCAGGACCGATCACCGAGCTGGGGGAGGCGAGCGGCGCCTACGACCTCATCGTCAGCGTCACGGTTCTGCAGCACATGACAACCGAGGCCGCGCTTCAGGCAGCCCTGGGCTCGCTCGCTGCGGCTATGGCTCCGGCGAGCAGGCTCGTTGCGCTGGAAATGACGCGTGCCTCCCTTGCCTCCGCGGGGCATGTTGCCGGGCGCTCGGCGGCGGCGTGGCGTCAGGCTTTTGCCACCGCGGGACTGGGCGAGGATAGTGAGCGAGGCTACCCCCAGTGGGGCGTTTCGCTGCTGGGGCGGCTATCGCGGGTGTCGACGGTGTCGCCTGCACGAGAAACCGGAGCCACGCGCCTGGCGAGGCCTCGCCGCGCTACCGTGGCACTGGTGCTGGCGGCGTGCGCTCCGCTCGACCACCTGCTGCGCATCTCGACGCCGGCCCGATGGGCCGACTACCGAATCATGACGCTGGAAAGATTGGGGTCGTGAGCCGGCTCGTCGTCGTGCGCGGCCACGCCGACCTCGCCGCCCTGGGCTCCGTCGACGGCGACGTGCGGGTAAGCATCGGCACAGGGCCGGCCGGCTTACTACCGGAAGGCGCTCGCTCGATGGCTGGCTATGTCGAGGGCGGATACAGCGATACCGACCGTACCGCGGTCCGCTGGCTGAAGGACCTTTCCCACGCCGACCTCGACGATGGCGGAACGCTCTGCCAGGCGCTCGCCTCAGGAGATACCTCGCTCTGGTGGTTCATGGAGGGCGAGGTCTACCGCCGTGTGTTCAAGGACACCTCACGCTTAGTGGTGGGCTTGCGAGCCGCCATCGCCGCGGAGCGGCCGACTGCCTTGGCGCTGGTTGACGACGGTACCGCACTTGCGCACGTGGCCATCGCCACGGCTGCGGCCGCGGGCATTCCGAGCGAGGCGATCCCCGGCCGAGCGCCGCCGCGACCGCGCGCATTGACCTCCGGGCGCTTCGGGCTCTTTGGCCGCGCACTCCGGGACCGACTACGCCGTTGGGCGGCGCCGTCCAACGGTCCGGCGCTGCCTGAGGGCAGGCAGCGCGTCCTTGTCGCGTCTATGAGCCGAGAGCAGGTTTCCGTGGACCCGGACACAAAGGAACGGGCCACAGAGGACCTGGTCCTGGCTTCCGTGCTATCAGCCCTCGCCGCCAAAACCCCTGTCCTGGGCACGCTCGGCGTAGAGGTACCGGCCGTTACCCAGCTCTACAAATTCCCCTATGGCCAGCGCATCCGTGTGCCGAGGAACCAGGCGGGGGCTGGACCAGTGCGGCCGTGGGAGGCATACCGGGACGGCGCCGCCCGGGCCGAGATCAGGCGAGAGGTCTCGAGGCTGGAAGAGCTGCGCCGTCGACTGTGGGCCAGCCCTGCCTTCGCCGCCGCGTGGACCTACGAGGGCGTGCCGCTATGGAACGCCCTCGCTCCCAGCCTTGCCGAGGTCTGGCGGCGAAACAGTGCACTGGGTGCTCGATATCTGACGCTGGCCCGTCGGGTGTTGGAGGCCGAGCGGCCGGACGTCGTCCTCATGGCCTCGGAGACCAGCATCGACAACAAGGCGATCGTCGTCGAGGCCAACCGGCGGGGCGTGTCGGTCGTCGCGGTCCAGCACGGGACGATCGTCGCTGCGGATGACTACCTCGTGGACTATTCGCACTCGCCGGCAGACATGGAAGGAGTGCCGTCGAAGGAGGGCCTCTATGCCGGCACTGTGTGCCTGTTCGGGGATGAAGTGCTCAGCGTGATGGCCGACGACATCGGCTACGCGTTCCCCGAGCGGTTGCATATCACCGGCCAGCCACGCTTCGACGGTCTCGTCGCCCCTGTCGACGATGTCGGTCGGGCGCGCTTCTGCACCGCGTTCGACCTGGATCACACGCAGCGCCTGCTGCTAATCGGATCACAGACGTTCAACATCGCCGGCGACAAGGACCAATTCTTCGAGGCCGTGCTCGGGGCGCTGGGCCAAGAGAAGCACCTTCAGATCGTGGTGAAGCCGCACCCTATCGAGCCGGCCCGCTACCACATGCGCATGGCGCGGCGCCTGGGCGTGCACGTCACGGTCTTGCCGCCGAACTTCGACATGCAGCAGGCCATCCGCGCCTGTGACGCGCTGCTTACCTCATACTCCACGGTGGCCCTGGAGGCCATGTTGGCGGGGAAACCCGTCGTTACCGTGAACCTCACCGGCCAACCCGACCTCGTGCCGTATGCCCGGGAGGGAGCAGCCCTGGGGGCGACGAGCGTCGACGAGATAGCCCTAGCGGTGCGGCTGGCCCTCGACGGCGGCCTCGCACGCGAGGCCCTGCTGGCGGCGGCCAAGGCGTACGTGCAGCGAGAGATTGCGCAGTGCGACGGGCACGCCACTGAGAGGGTCATCGATGCAGTGATGGCCGCCGCTCAAAAGCGGAGTAGCGCTCCAGACGGCGAACGGGCCACTGGTTGGTAGGGCACTGAACTCGACCCTGGTCGTCGCGCGTCAGTAAGTCCGGAGGGATAAGGCTGGAGCGGCGCAAACGGCCGGCATTGTCAGCGGCCAATGGCTGGTATCGCCGCGGATTATGGGCGGACACTGTTCCAATCGCGAGAGCGTTGGGCTACCGTATGTTCATGGGGCGCTCCGTCTTGATCCTGGGCGAGTACCCTCCGCCTTTCGGCGGCGTCGGCATCCACGTCCGTTCCTTCGTCCCCTACCTCATCGAGCAGGGATACCAAGTGCGCGTGGTCAGTGCCGGGCGCGAGCCGGGCGTCGAGGAGGCAGATGGCTTCACGGTCCACCGCTTGGTGCACGAGGCCCGGGATAACGCCCGTGTCCTCGCTCGGCGCCTTCCGAGTGTCGTGGCGGAGTTCGCGCGGTCTCGTTTTGCCGACATCGACTTTCTGAAGAGCCAGGCCATCACGGCAGTGGCTGAGCCGCTGGTCGCGGACGCTGACATGATCTGCGCTTACCACCTGCTTCCTTGGGGCTTCGCGGCAGCCCGCCTCGCGGAACGATTTGGGCTACCGCTCTGCATGGTCAACTTCGGTGAGGTATACGCCGCCGAGGCCCATTTCAGGCGGCATGCGCGGCAAATCCGTTACGTCGCTAGCCAGGCGAGCGAGCTGGTGTCGGTGAGCCAGCACTGCGCCCGTAGCCTGTCGCAGGTCGGCATCGACCGGGAGGTCGATGTCATCCCCATGGGAGTCGATGTCGATGCCCTCAGCCCATCGGTCGACGGAAGCGTGATGCGGGCGCGCCTGGGCATCGGCGACGACGAGCCGGTTGTTCTCTACTTGGGCCGGATGCACCAGAACCTGGGCCTGCACACGGTCCTGGAGGCGCTGCCGTCCTTCGTAGGTCGCGCCAGGACCATCATCGCCGGCGCCAGGTCTGACCTGACACCCGCGGCTGAAGCCTTTGCGGCGGCGCATCCTGGTCGAGTATCCGTCATACCCGACTTCCCCTTCGAAGACCTGGCTGGCTTCTACGCGGCCGCTGACGTGGTGCTGGCGCCATCGCCGGATAACCGCCCCTGTATGGGCCTCGCTATCAAGGAGGCCATGGCCTCGGGTAAACCGGTCATCGCCTGCGACATTGGCGGCATCCCGGAGGCGGTGGTCCATGAAGGAACCGGCCTGCTCACGCCGGCGGAGGACTCGGAGGCGCTGGGGGCCGCTGTCGGACGCCTTTTGGACGACCCCGCTGAGTGCGCGCGCCTGGGTGCCGCTGGCCGGGAGCGCGCCATTGATCTCTTCAGCGTGCAACGGACCAACGAACGACTGGAAGGCGTGTTCGCTCGGATGCTGGGCTTGTAGTGATGGTGGCTTCCACCAAAACCGTCGGCGTGGTCGGCCTGGGGTACGTCGGCCAGCCCTTCGTCGTCGCCATGGCGGGAGCGGGATTCGATGTCATTGGGCTGGATGTGGACGTGGCGCTGATCGAGCACCTGCGCGCGACTTACGCGCCGACGGTGCATGAGCCTGGTCTTGCCGAGGGTCTGGCGGAGCACCGAGAGCGCATTGTCTTCACCACAAGCTATGAGGAGATGATGGCGGCCTGTGACGCAGTCTTCGTGAGTGTCGGTACGCCATTGGGACAGGACGGCGAGCCGGACGTTCGCTCTATGGACGCGTGCATCGCCGGCATCGCGCCCCGCCTGCGCCCAGGGCAGCTCATCACGCTACGCTCCACCGTCATACCCGGGACGACGCGGCGAGCGGCTGCCGACTTTGCGGCTGGCTCCGGGTTGCGATTGGGCACCGAATTCTTCGTCGCATTTAGTCCCGAGCGCACGGTTTCCGGCAAGGCGCTCGAGGAGCTTTCCCGCCTGCCGGTCATCGTCGGCGGCATCGACGATGCAAGCGCAGAGCGCTGCGCCGAGGTCATGGGTAAACTCGCCGGCAGCGTCGTCTTGGCCCCATCCACAGAAGTCGCTGAGGTCGCGAAGCTGGTCGATAACATGTACCGAACACTCAACATTGGCTTCGCCAACGAACTTGGCCGCATCGCCGAGGAGGCGGGCATCGACGCCTACGATGTCGTTAGCGCTGTGAACACCTCCTACGACCGTACGTCAGTGTTTCGTCCCGCTCTTGGGGCCGAGGGCCCGTGCCTGTCCAAGGATCCGCTGATCCTGCGCTACTTCGCCCATAAGTCCGGCGCGCCGACAGAGATACTCGATGCCGTGGTCGCCGTGAATGCTCGGGCAACGGGCCGAGTGGCAAACGAGATCCTCGGCTTCCTAGGACGTCACGCCATCGAAGCACCGGCCGTGGCACTGCTTGGCCTGGCATTCAAAGGCACGCCCGAGACGGACGACGTGCGCGGCTCGCCGGCCGTGGCGACGATCCGCGAGGTGGCGGCGGCGCTGGGCGATGGGGCAGTCGCATTTCGCCTGCACGACTCCGTGGTCCACGAGCTCAACGGTGTGCCGACCGAGCCAAGCATCGAAGCGGCCGTTGAGGGCGCCCACGTGATCGCCGTGATGAACGACCACCGGGCATTCCGGGGCCTCGATGCCCGCGTGCTGGCGGCGAGTGCCGCCAGGCCGCTGCTGATCATCGATGCGTGGCACAGCCTTGATAGGCTCGATGAGCTTGCGGCGCAAGGTGTCGACATCATCCGCGTCGGCGACGGGAGGGCGTAGCGTGGCCAACCGAGCGCTCGTGACGGGAGTGACCGGCCAGGACGGTGCCTATCTGGCGAAACTGCTGCTCGACAAGGGCTACGAGGTTTTCGGGACCTACCGGCGCACCTCGACCCCGAACTTCTGGCGGCTGGACGCCCTGGGCGTGACCGAGCGCGTCACGCTACTGCACGCCGACGTCTCCGATATGGCCAGCCTCTTAGAGGCCGTGACCGTCTCCGAGCCGAAGGAGATCTACAACCTCGCGGCGCAGTCCTTCGTCGGTGCCTCCTTCGAGACCCCGATGCTGACCGGGGACGTCGACGGTATGGGCGCGACGCGTCTCCTCGAGGTCATCCGCAGCGTGAACCCGAAGATCCGCTTCTACCAGGCGTCCTCCTCGGAGATTTACGGCAACGTGGAGGCCGACGAGAACGGACTCTCCGAGTCGACGCCGATGGAGCCGGCCTCGCCCTACGCCGCCGCCAAGCTGTATGCCTACCATGTGACACGCATCTACCGAGAGGGCTACGGCCTCTTCGCGGCCAACGGCATTCTGTTCAACCACGAGTCGCCGCTGCGCGGGTTGGAGTTCGTGACGCGCAAGATCACCAACGCCGCAGCGCAGATCGCGCTGGGTGTGCGAGACGAGTTGTCGTTGGGCAACCTCGATGCCCGTAGGGACTGGGGTTTCGCCGGTGAGTATGTCGAGGCCATGTGGGCCATGCTGCAAATGGACACACCGGGCGACTATGTTATCGCGACAGGCGAATCACACTCCGTGCACGAGGTCGTGGAGGCGGCGTTCAGCGCGCTGGGCTTGGACTGGGAGCGCTACGTCCGCGTCGACCAGAGCCATATGCGGCCCATCGACGTCCATCACCTGCGCGGCGATGCCCGAAAGGCGGCCGCGGAGATCGGATGGGAACCAAAGGTCAGCTTCGGAGAGCTGATCAAGATGATGGTGGAGGAAGACCACGACCGCTGGCGCCGCCGCCTCGAAGGAGAGGTGTTCCCTTGGGACGCGCCTAGCTATCCAGCCGAGGCGGTCTTCCTGACTAGGGGGCTACGGAAATGAAATACCCGGTCGCCGAGCCGCTGCTGGGGGACCGCGAGCTTGCTTACGTCACCGACGCGCTTAGGGCCGGCGAAGTCTCGTCCATCGGCTCCTACGTCGGCCGGTTCGAAGATGCATTTGCCGCTTACTGCGGCGTCGAGCACGCCCTGGCCACCTCCAACGGGACGACGGCACTCCACCTGGCCCTCTTGGCGCTGGGCGTCGGCCCGGGAGACGAGGTGCTGGTCCCCGCGCTGACGTTCGTGGCGACCGCGAACGTCGTCGTCCATGCAGGCGCGACGCCGGTGTTCGTCGACGTCGATCCGGACTACTGGGGCATGGATCCCGAGGCTGCGAAGGCCAAAGTCACTTCGAGGACCAAGGCCATCATCGCTGTCCATCTGTACGGCCACCCGGCCGACGTGCGCGCCTTGCGGGCCATCGCGGACGAGCACCGACTGGCACTGATTGAGGACGCCGCCGAGGCCCATGGCGCAACCTGCGACGGCGCGCGCGTGGGCGGCCTTGCCGATGCTGGCTGCTTCAGCTTCTACGGCAACAAGATCGTTACGACAGGCGAGGGCGGCATGCTGACGACGCACTCGGAGGCGCTGGCCGCGACGGTCAAGCAGCTGCGCGACCAGGGCACCGACCCGCAGCGCCGCTACTGGCACCCGGTGATCGGCTACAACTACCGGCTGAGCAACCTGCCTGCCGCAGTGGGGCTCGCGCAGGTTGAGCGGATCGACGAAATGCTGGCGCACAAACACCGCATCCTCGCCGCCTATCGGCGCGGGCTCGACGGCGCGCCGCTGCGCTTTCAGGCAGTGGCTCCGTGGGCGAGGCCTGTGAACTGGCTGACGAGCGTTGTCGTCGAAGACAATGCGCCGCTGGGTGCCGAGGTTCTGATGACGAAGCTTGCGGAGCGGGAGATCGAGTCACGGCCCTTCTTCGTGCCGTTGCCGAGCCTCCCGCCGTACCACGAGGACGTCTCGTATCCAGTCGCCGAGCGTCTGGGCAACCAGGGAATCAGTCTGCCCAGCGGGGCGGGGCTAACGGACGAGGATGTTGCTTATATCAGCGGCGCCGTTCGTGAGCTGCTTGGCGCATGAGGCTTTTGCTGCGGCAACTTCGCTTGCTCCTGTTCCGCACGCGCCTGCGTGAGGTTCGGTGGTCTTTCATCACCCTCACATGGGAGGACCATTTTGCGTTGTTGCGAGCGACGATGGCTTATGCGCTGGGCTTGCGGAGCGGCGGCGTCGATGCCTTGGAGCGAGGGCTTGTGGACAAGCTTGGCGTCACGCACGCGATAACTTTTGGCGGCGGGCGCACCTCGCTTCGTGCGCTGCTCCAGGCGCTCGACGTGGGCCCTGGCGCGGAGGTCATCGTCCCAGCGTTCACCTGTGTCGTCGTCCCGTTCGCCATCCAGCACCTTGGCGCGACGCCGGTCTACGTGGACATCGGCGAGGATTACCTACTGGACCTCGACCTGCTGCGGGGGGCCATCTCAGAGCGAACCAAGGTGATCGTGGCTCAGCACACGTTCGGCTACCCCGACCGCGTCGATGAGATACTGGCCATCGCCAGGCCCAACGGCATCCGTGTCGTCGAAGACTCGGCTCACGCGCTGGGCCGTTGGCCGGACGGCAGCGCCCCAGGGAGTAAGACCGACGGCGCTTTCTTCTCCTTCGAGAACACCAAACCCATCACATGTTTCTGGGGCGGCGCGGCCGTGACCATGGATGATGCGGTGGCTGCGCGGCTGCGTGAAGCCCAGGACGCGGCGCCGCGCCTCGGGCGCTGGCAGACAGTGCGCACCGGCCTGCACGTCCTCCTGGCCGGTGCGCTCTATCACCCCAGCGTGGTCGGCACCGGACGCATCGTGTTCGCACTGCTCCTGCGCGCTGGCCTGCTTCGCGAGTCGATTCCGGCCGCGCAACAACAGGGCGCGCCGCCCGCTCAGCCCGCCTCGCGCATCTCAGACCTCCAGGCTGAGCTGCTGCTGCGCCAACTGCGCCGGCTCGACGCCATTGCCGAGGGGCGGCGCGCGTCGGCGAACCGCTACGCCGACCACCTCGGGGCCCCGAGGCCTGACCTCCCGCTGCTGCGCTACCCAGTACAGGTTGAGCATCGCGAGCGTGCGGTCCGGCGATTTGGCGAGCGGCAGATCGAACTGGGCCAGTGGTTCCAGGCGCCGCTCCACCCCGCGTCGTGCGACTTCGGGCAGGCGGGCTATCGCTGGGGTAGCTGCCCTGTGGCCGAGGAGATCGCCGCGCATTGTGCGAACCTCCCCACCTCTATCGCCGGTGAAGACCTCGAGCATGTCCTGCGGACCGTGAACGCCGCGTTGGGCCCCGTCCGTTGCCCAGCGGGGACGCCGCGGGCCTAGGGCTGGTCATTCCCAGGCCCTTCAGACGCGATAAATGGAAGTGACGCCCACATGCTGAGGTCGATACCGAAGAGCATTCGGCTGGTCCGCGATGCTGCCGCCGACTACGGCGTGGGTTGGCTCGCGAGCCGCGTCGCCTACGAAGCCGTGGTGCATAGCGGATTCCACGCCCGGCGCTTCCCCCGGCGCCCGTGGGACGAGCATGAGCTGCTGCGATGGCTCGGCTCCAGCGTATCGCCGGAACCCCGTGCCTATGCTGATCATCGTGCGGCCCAACGCAAGCGCTTCTTCGTCGGCGATCGCAGCCTGGTGGCTCCCGTGCTCCGTGGCCTGCTGGGCGAACCGGGTATCGAGGTGCTTCGCGGGGAGGCCGACCGCATCGTCGATGGCGAACTGACCTACTTCTCGTCAGCGACAGCATCGACGCTTGCTGTCGACGGGGGCTGGCACGCCAACCCCTTCACCGGTCAGCGCCTGCCGTCGGAGGCGCATTGGACGCGCGTGCCGGTCTACTCCCCCGTGACCGGCGACATCAAGTACGTGTGGGAGCCAGGCAGGTTCGGCTTCGCATATACGCTGGCCCGTGCCTATTGGGCGACCGACGACGAGCGATTCCCCGAGGCCTTTTGGCGGCTCGCCCAGTCCTGGGTGCGGGACAATCCACCGAACACGGGGGCACACTGGAAGGACGGCCAGGAGATCGCGCTGCGGCTCATGGCGTGGTGCTTCGCCCTCCACGCCTTCGACGGCGCCCTCGCCTCGACACCCGAGCGCGTGGCGGAGCTTGCTGGGGCCATCGGCGCGCAGGCCGACCGCATCGACCGGGCACACACCTATGCCGAGCTCCAGCGCAACAACCACGCCATCAGCGAGGGCGTGGGCCTGTGGACTGTTGGGCTGCTGTTCCCGGAGCTCACGAGCGCCTCTCGCTGGCGCGAGCATGGGCGTGCCATTCTGACCAGCGAGGCCGTTCGCCAAATCGCGCCGGACGGCTCCTACATCCAGAACTCGACGAATTACCACCGCGTGATGCTGCACGATTACCTGTGGGCCCTCGCGCTTGGCAAGGCGGCAGGCGATCCGCTCCCGGCGAGCGTCGCCGACCGCGTCGGGTGCGCTGCCGACTTCTTGTATGCGCTTCAGGACGAGGCAACCGGTTGCGTGCCCAACTACGGTAACAACGACGGCGCCCTGGTTTTGCCACTATCAACCTGCGCCTACGAAGACTTTCGTCCGGTGGTTGGCGCGGCGCGTAACCTCGCGCATGGTAGTCGCACCTACGCCGCCGGGCCTTGGGACGAGGAGGCACTGTGGCTGCTCGGTCCCCAAGCGCTGGATGCGCCGCAAGACGGCGGCTCCAGGACCAGCCTCGCGGCTCGTGACGGCGGTTACTATGCCCTGCGCGGGGCACGGGGTTTCGGCGTCGTGCGGTGCGTCAGCTATTCCTACCGGCCAGGACAGGCGGACCTGCTGCACGTCGATTTGTGGCACGACGGCGTCAACGTGGCGTGCGACGCAGGGACCTATCGCTATTACGACGAGCCGCCGTGGAACGGCGGCCTAGGCGCGACGGCGGCCCACAATACCGTCGAGGTCGGAGGTGCAGACCAGATGGCCCATGGCCCGCACTTCATGTGGCTGCGCTGGGCGAAGGCCCGCGCGCGCCCCCTCGCCTGTGGTGAGCAAGGGACCATCGAAGTGTTTCAGGGCGAGCATGACGGCTATAGGAGGCTCGACCCGCCAGTGACGCACCGTCGCAGCGTCTTGCGGGCCGGAGACGCCCTTTGGGTAGTCGTTGACGACCTGATGGGAGAGGGTACGCAACTGGCCGCGCTTCAGTGGCTCCTGAGTCCTGCCGACCACACGTTGGACGCGACTGGAGGACAGCTTCGGCTGGACCTTTTCGGCGGTGCGACAGTGCAATGGCGGACCACCGGCCTTGCGTCCGTGCGAGCTGACGTGACCTGCGGCGACGACAGTGCGGCGCCGCGTGGGTGGCGCTCGCGCTACTACGGGATCAGAGAGTCTGCGCTGTCCCTGAGGGTATCGGGCGTCGCATCGCTCCCAGGCCGCTTCGTGACCGTCTTCGTGCTGGACCCCGAATGGCAGGCCGAGCTTGGGCAGGACAAGGTGACGGCGCGTGGCCCATCGGGAGCGGCGCTGGAGCTGGAGATTGGTCCGCCGAGCGTCACGGGGACACCGCTGAACGCGTTATTCGTGGACGGCGCCGGACTGCGCGATCAGGTTCGACTGGAGGCAACCTAAAGTGCACATCCTTTACCTGCACCAGTACTTCGTGACCCGTTCGGGGATCGGCGGCACCCGCTCTTATGAGTTCGCGCGCCGCATGGTCGCCGAGGGGCATCGTGTGACCATGGTCACCGCCGCGGACCCGCGCGTGCCGTGGCGGGGGCTGCTGAGCCGCCGCCACGAAATAAACGGCATCGAGGTGGTCGAGGTGCGGGGCGGTTACACCGACTACGTTGGCGGCACCGCCCGGGGCTACGTGAGCCGTGCCCTGGCGTTCGCGAGCTTCGCGGTGACCAGCAGTATTGCGGTGCTCTCGTTGCCTCGGCCGGACGTTGTCTTCGCCACGTCGACGCCGCTGACCATCGGCCTACCGGGCGTAGTGGCCAGCCGATGGCACCGCAGGTCGATGGTTTTCGAGGTGCGCGACCTCTGGCCCGAGGCACCGATACAGTTGGGCGCGTTGCGTAATCCGCTGTTTCGCTGGGCTGCGCGGCGGCTTGAGAGCTTCATCTACGCCCGCTCGAAGCACGTCGTCGCGCTCTCTCCGGGCATGCGTGACGGCGTCGTGGCGGCCGGGGTGCCCGAGGACCGAGTCACGGTCATCCCCAACGCATCGGACCTCGACCTGTTCTACCCTGAGCGAGACGGGGCCGACTTCCGCCAGCGATTGGGCCTCGACGGCAAGTTCGTCTGCACCTACTTCGGAGCCATGGGCGAAGCGAACGACCTGATCCCTGTGCTACAGGCCGCGAAGCTGCTCCAGGAACGCGGCGAAGACGACATAGCCGTGGTCCTGCACGGCAACGGCAAGCGCCGCGCTGATCTGGAGCGTTGGGTGCGCGACAACGACCTGAGCAACGTCGTCTTCTCCACTCAAGTGCCGGACAAGGACGCCGTGGCTAGCCTGGTCGCGGCCTCGGATGTTGGTATGACCATCTACAAGAACGTCCCTGTTCTCTACACCTGCTCACCGAACAAATTGTTTGACACCTTCGCCGCTGGCCGACCCGCCATCGTGAACACGCCGGGCTGGCTCCAATCGTTGGTCGAGGACAACGAGGCCGGCGTCTACGCGCCGCCTGACGACCCCGAGGCCCTTGCGGAGTGCATGACCTACCT
>CAUYXS010000014.1:0-16357 GCA_963577205.1 Dehalococcoidia bacterium
GTTCACCGAGGAGTCCGTCAAGAGAATGCCTCCTGCCGCATTTGCCCGTGAAAGATTAGCCGCAACCTACGAAATCGCAATGCCTCCACGGAGCGGAGGGCCGTCAAGGGGATACCACGGGCAATCTGAGACTAGTTTCGGCGGGGCTGATTAGGCACGATGGAGTTCGAACGCCACGTGGAGCGCGCGCACCGCGTCTTCCACCCGCGCCTCGTCTACTAGGCAAGTGATGCGGATCTGCGAGGTGGTGATCATCTCTATGTTGACATTGGCGGAGGTGAGAGCCCGGAACATGGTGGAGGCATAGCCTGGTGCGTTCTGCATGCCGGTGCCGACGACGCTGACGTTCCCGAGGTGGCCGTCCATCACGACGTCAGCAGCCCCCACTTCTTCGGCGACTGGGCGAATGACGTCCATGGCAGCGCGCACGGCTGCTTGGTCGACGGTGAAGGACAGGTCGGTGAGGCGCTCGGCGCTGGCGTTCTGGACGATGGTGTCGACGCTGACGCCGGCGGCGGTGAGGGGCTCAAAGATGGCCGCGGCGACGCCTGGGCGGTCAGGGACCGCACGGACGGTGATGCGAGCGATGCCCCGCTCGGACGTGACGCCGTTCACCTTGTTTCTGATCTCCATGGCCTGGCCTTCTCCATCGCCGGTTTCGTGTCTCCCGGCGTGCTGATGTATCAACGTCCCGGGCGCGTCCGTCATGCTCGATGCCACCAGAACGGGCACGTTGTACCAGGCGGCGAGCTCGATGGAGCGCGGTTGCATCTTCGCTCCGTAGCTCGCCAGTTCCAGCATCTCCTCGTAGCCGATCTCGTCGAGTTTGCGGGCCTGCGGGACGATGCGCGGGTCGGCTGTGTAAATGCCCTCGACGTCGGTGTAGACCTCGCACCGCTCCGCATCGAGCACGGCCGCCAACGCAACTGCCGTCAGGTCGGACGCGCCACGCCCCAGCGTGGTCGTGTCCATGTCTTCACTGAAGCCCTGGAAGCCGGCGACGATGGCGATACGGCCCGCGTCGAGCTCATGCTGGAGGCGGGACGGGTCCAGGGCGACGATGGAGGCGCGTCCATGCGCGGCGTCGGTGCGGACGCCCGCCTGCCCGCCGCCCATGCTGACGGCGTCGACGCCGAGCTCATGCAGAGCCATCGCCACCAGAGTGCAGGACACCAGTTCGCCGGTCGACAGGAGCAGGTCCAGCTCCCGCGGCTTGGGGTCTGCAGTGATGGAGCCGGCGAGGGCGATGAGATCGTCCGTCGTGTCGCCCATGGCGGAGACGACAGCCACGACGCGATTGCCTGCGTCGGCGGTCCGCTTGATCCGCAGCGCCACGCCCCGAATGCGCTCGGCGTCCGCCAGCGAGCTGCCGCCGTACTTCTGTACGAGCAGGGCCATCGGCTCAGTCCTCCACGCCCAGCGCAAGGACCTGGGCGCCCACCGGGCTCACACTTAGGACGTGGAACGTGCCGCCGACCCGCGCCTTGTCCGCCGCGTCCGCCATCTCGTAGCCGATGGTCTGCGCGCGGCGCTCGTCGCGAGTGGTCAGCGCGACAATGGATGACCCTGCGCCCGACAGGAAGACTCCGCGAGCACCGGCCGCCATGGCGTTGCGGAAAATGACCTTCATTGCGGGGAAGATGTCCTGACGTGCGAGTTGGTGGAGGCGGTCCTCGGTGGCGATGCGGAGGTATTCCGGGTGGTCCGTGGCGAAGCTGGCCACCAACAACGCGGCGCGGCCGATGTTGAAGACAGCGTCCTCCCGCGATACCTGGCTATCGAGCACGGCGCGCGCCGTGCTCGTGGGCATCGGGATGTCGGGGACTAGGACGACGCATTGAAGGTCGTCCGGTACAGGGACCGGCGCGGCATAGGTGCGCTCTCCCTCGCGGACGGCAATGGTCATGCCCCCGACCAGGGCGGGTGCGACGTTGTCCGGGTGGCCCTCCATGGCGGTCGCCAAGTCGAGCAGCTGAGGCATACTGAAAGGGAAGCCTAGCAGGGCGTTGGCCGCGAACATGCCGCCGACGATGGCTGCTGAACTGGAGCCGAGCCCCCGGCTCAGTGGCACGTCCTGCCACGACTCGATGCGCAGGTCAACCTTGGCCTGGCCGCATGTAGCCAGCAGACGCTGTGCAGCACTGTACATAAGGTTATTGGCATCCGTCGCCAGGCGGCCCTTGCCCTCGCCGTGGATGATGACCTCCGGCGGCCCCCCCCAGCGTACGCGTATGCGATTCCACAAGCCCAGCGCCATCCCCAGGGAATCGAAGCCGGGCCCCAGGTTGGCCGACGTGGCCGGGACGCGAATGGTGACGGTCTCGTATGCGGGCTGGTTCGGCATGAGCGGGCTCAGCGGAAATTATACGCGGGAGCCTCGCCTGCCCGCCGATTCGGCACTGCGTCACAGGTAATGCCCGCTGCTATACTCGCCGCGCTATGAGCGTTGTTTACGTTGCGGGAGCCCAGCCGGGTGCCGGTGCGACGGCCACCGCCGCCGCGCTAGCGGCGCTCTGGCGCCGTGCTGGCCGCAGGGTCGCGCTGGTCAAGCCCACCGCGCTTGACGACGGGGCCTCGGACGCGCGGCTCTTTGACGACATCGGCGGCACCAGCCACTCAACTCCCGTCCAGCTTGGCGAGCTCGACCAGGCCGCGAAGGCCGTTGAGGCCGCTGCGAGCCTGGCCGAGCTCGCCCTCGTTGAGGGCCTGCCGCTGCTCGATGGCGATGGCCAGGCCACGCAGACAAGCGAGCTTGCGCGATTGACCGGTGGGACGGTTGTCGGAGTTGAACCCTATTCAGCGGCAAGCGCTGCCGACATCGCGTCCCGTTGGCGGGACGCCTTCGGGGACGCGCTGGCCGGCCTGGTGGTGAACCGATTGCCGCGATATGCGGGTCACGATGGCGCCACCGTGCTGTCGCCTGGACTGGAGGCCGCCGGAGTGGCCACACTCGCCCTTGTCCCTGAGGACCGACGCATGCTGGCGCCTACGGTGCGGCAGTTGGCCGACCATCTGGACGCGACCTTCTTCACATGGCCCTCTGAGGACGGGCGCTTGGTGGAGCATCTGCTGATCGGCGGGCTGATCACGGAGTGGGGCGGAAATTACTTTGGCCGCTTCGAACGCCAGGCCATCATCGTCCGTGGAGGCCGGACCGACATTCAGATGTCGGCACTCAACTTTCCCATGAGCTGCCTTGTGCTCACCGGTTGCACCGAGCCGCCACAGTATGTCTATCAGCGCGCGCGGGCCGAAAAAGTACCGCTGATGGTTGTGAAGCGCAGCACCATGGAAGTGGCAGCGGCCTTGGAGTCCATCCACGAGCGCGTCAGCGTCCACCACGCGGCGAAAGTCGAACGGTTCGCTCAGCTCCTCGGGTCGCGCGTTGACGCCGAGGTCCTTGATCGCGTCGTCAACCTCGGCTAGGGCCACGACCGCGCCTCCCACGGGCTGGTATTTGCCCGGCGCGGGCCTGCCTGCTATTATTTGTGCTCGCTGCCGGCCTTGGCGCAGGCGGCTCTTCCTGAGGAAGAGGGGACCCTGTGAGTGAACGCACTCGGCCTGCACGTATTGCTCGAGCTTCGCGCCTGTAACGGCGCGTTACTTGACGACCTCGTCTTTGTTCACGACACGATGCTCCGCGCCGCGCGAGAGACTGGTGCCACGGTCATCGACGATATTTTCCACCAATTCAGCCCCCAAGGCGTGACGGGTGTGGTCGCCATAGCCGAGTCCCACCTTTGTATTCACACATGGCCTGAGTACGAGTACGCCGCGGTGGACATTTTCACCTGCGGTGATGGCTTTAGCCCACGCGACGCGGCCGCGCTGATCGTGGAGGCGTTCGAAAGCCGTGACCCTGAGGTCACCGAGGTGCGACGCGGGCTCATCGCGCAACTTCAGTCCATTGAGGGGAGCTAGCCGTCCTCAATGGACAGCCTCCCCGGCAACGTCGACTGGTATTTCGAGCAGGTTACCCCCACGCTCTTTTTGGCTGAAGGGATTCACCGAGTTATCTATTCAGGGCAGACCGCCTACCAGGAGGTCCAGGTCCTCGATACGATTCCCTATGGCCGAAGCCTCGTGCTGGACGGCCGCACCCAATCCACCGAAGTCGATGAGTGGGTCTACCACGAGGCGCTGGTCCAGCCGGCAATGGTGGCGCACGACGCTCCGCACCGGGTATTCATCGCCGGGGGTGGCGAAGGTGCAACCGCGCGCGAGGTGCTGAGGCACACGAGCGTGACCGAGCTCGTGATGGTCGACCTCGACCGCGAGGTGGTCGAGTTGTGCCGGGAGCACCTGCCTCAGCATCATCAAGGCGCCTTTGACGACTCACGCATGACGTTGTTGCACGAGGATGCGATGGCGTACCTGGAGCGTGACGGCGAACCCTTTGACGTCATCATCGTCGATGTGCCCGACCCGTTGGAAGCGGGACCGGCCTACATGATTTTCACTCAAGAGTTCTACCGGCTCGCTCGCTCGCGTCTGAACCCGGGCGGCCTGCTGGTTGCCCAGTCCGGCCCGGCAGGTCCGACCAACGTGACCGAGACTTTCACGGCTATCCACCGCACTATCGGCTCCGTTTTCGACGCGGCGCACCCCTACCGGATATACATGCCTTCGTTCGGGACAGCCTGGGGTTTCATCGCCGGGACCATGACCGGCTCGCCGAGGCTCACAGAGATGGACCCCACGGGCATCGACCGGCGTATCGAGGGCCGCGTCCGCGGCGAGCTCCGCTACTACGACGGAGGAGCGCACCAGGGCATGTTCGCGCTGCCCAAGTACATCCGCGCCGCGCTCGCCACTGAGACGCGATTGATCACGCGGGACAACCCTCTGTACGCCGCTTAGCCTGCGGACGACGGGAATAGCGTGGCTTTTCGATGCTACGAGCCCGGGCCCGGCCGCACCGCCATCTCATTGCCGTCGGCCTAGGGCACTGGATAAAGAGGTCGAGAGCCGATAATCTCGATGCGCCATGAACTGGATCGACATCCTCATCATCGTCGCGGCCTTGTTGCCCGCATTCTTCGGATGGCGTAATGGAGTCATCCGCTGGGCCATCACGCTCGTCGGCGCGGTCATCGGCGTGTCGGTCGCTGGCCAGGCCTACACGGCGTTTGCCCCCATATTCGTGTTCACAGACAACGAGACGACGCAGCGGCTCATTGCGTTCGCCGTCATCTTCTTCGCTATCCTCGCCGCTGCGTGGTTCGTCGCGAGGCTCATCAAGACGCTGATGAAAGTGCTGCTGCTGGGGTGGGTCGACAACGTGGCGGGGCTCGCCCTCGGGGGCTTCGTGGGCCTGCTCGGCGCCTCGGCCATCATCACACTCCTGGGCATCCTGCCCAGCGACTCCCTCAAGACCACCGTCGCCGAGTCGTCGCTTGCCGAGCCGGTAGTGGAGAGTACGGCGTTTGTGCGGGCGTTCCTCCCCGCCGAGTTCGATGACATCCGAGACCTATTCATTGACACTGCGATCGAGGCTATTCCCGGCAAATAAGTGCGACGGGACGGCCAGTTGCGTGCTTTCGAGGTAGGCCCCGCAACCATCGTAAGGCCGAGCGCACGCCCGAAAAGGCCAGGATGGGGTTGCGCCAGGAACCACGCGCGCCCCGTGCGAACCCGTACCACTACTTGATGTATCGCTAGCTCCCGCAGGAGCGGAGCGACTACATATCGTTCGTGGATGGACCCGGCCCTCGCCTCCCAGGAACCCGCCGGCAGCCCGAGCTAGGCGACGGTCGCCCTCGGCGGACCAGGAAGCGCCGGTGCGTCCAGCAGCAGCGCCTCCACCGCCAACCGGGCGTTCGCGTTGCGGTCGACCGCCTCGATGGTTTCGCCGACACGCTGAGCCCAGCGTACCGACTGCGCCTCGCTCAGCGCGGCGGCATGGCGCTCAATGGTCGAGCGCCAGCCGAGGTTGGTGATGTCGTCGCCACGCCCCTGCTGGACGAGGATGACATCCCGGAGCCATCGCAGCCAGGCGTACAACTCCTCGCGGCCCGCGGCCCGGTCCCGGCCCGAGCGCCGGCCGAAGTCGTCGGCGTAGGCGAAGCGAGTCTCGATACCCCCTTCGGCCACATCGACGACGCGCTCCATGCGCTGATGGATTTCAGTCAGGGCCGATTGGTCTTCGACGGCGTTGAGCGCCCAGCCAATGCAGCCGCGCGAGAGCCGCGCCGTCGCCTCGGCCTGGTCCGGCGCAACGCCCCGCTCATCGCGAAGGACCTGTGCGACGTCGGCGACGGGCAGGGGCCGCATCTCAACGGCGAGGCAGCGCGAACGCACGGTGTCGAGGACGCTACCAGCGTCCTCGGTGAGCAGAATCAGCAGCACGTCTGGCGGCGGCTCTTCGAGCAGCTTGAGGAGCGCGTTGGCGGCATCGTGGCTCATGTGGTCGGCGCCCTCGAAGATGAAGACATGGCTTGGGCCCTCGAAGGGGCGCAGGTTGGCCATGGCGATGGTGTCACGGACGACGCCGATGCCGATCTGGGTGCGCGGGCCCGCATCGTCGCCCTCACCGACGCGGATAAAGCGCACGTCGGGGAAGTTGCCGGAGGCGACCCGTTGGTGGCAAGCCTCGTCGTCGTCGTCGCATGTCACGGCTTGGGCGAATTCGATGGCGAGGGTCGTCTTGCCGACATGGGCCGGCCCGATGAACAGATAGGCGTGGTGCAGCCGGTGCTCGGAGATGCCGCGCTCGAGCAGGCGGACGGCGGCTTTGTGGCCACGGACGCCGAAGCGTGCCATGCCTAGACCGCGTCGGCTGCGATGAGGTCGGCGTAGGACTCGCGCCGCCGCAGCAGCGTCGCCTCGCCGTCCCGCACCAGCACGATGGCCGGCCGGCCGTTCATGTTGTAGGCGCTGGCCATGGAGGGCGCGTAGGCACCGGAGGCGGGAATGGCGATAGTGTCGCCGGCGCTCACCGGCGCGAGCTTCGCGTCGCGGACCAAAATGTCGCCCGACTCGCAGTACTTGCCGGCGACGGTCAACGTCTCGGTCGCCGGCGCCAGAGCGCGGTCGGCGACCACGGCAACGTACGTCGCGTCGTAAAGCGCGGGCCGGATGTTATCACCCATGCCGCCGTCCACTGAGACGTACGTGCGCACTCCGGGTACGTCCTTGATGGCACCTACGGTATAGAGGGCCACGCCGGCGGGGCCGGCTATCGCACGCCCTGGCTCGATGACCAACTCCGGCTCCGGCAGGGCGTAGTCCTGGCATCCTTGTTTCACGGCGGCGCAGATGACCTCGGCGTAGGCGGCGGGCGACGGTGGGTCGTCGGCCTCGGTGTAGGCAATGGCGAAGCCGCCGCCGGGGCTGAAGCGCTTCATCTCAAGCCCCTCCTCGCGCATTCGGGAGGCGAAGGCCATGGTCACCCCGATGGCACGGGAGTAGGGCTCAAGCTCGAAGATGGGCGAGCCCAGATGGAAGTGCAAGCCCTGAAGGTCGAGGTTGGGTGCGGCCACGGCCTGGCGCACGGCCTCCTCGGCCTGGCCCGTCTCGATGGGGATGCCGAACTTGCTGTCCAGGATGCCCGTCGTCGTGTGGTGGTGGGTGTGAGGGTCCACGCCGGGCGAGACACGCAGCATGATGGGCTGCACCACGCCGGCGCGCGCCGCCTCGGTGTTCAGCAGCGCGAGCTCGCTCAGGCCGTCGACCACGATGTGGCCGATACCCCACTCCACCGCTTCTCGCAGCTCCTCAGGCGACTTGTTGTTCCCGTGAAAGTAGACGCGCTCAGGTGAGACGCCGGCCGCACGCAGCACGGAGGCCTCCCCGCCTGAGACGACGTCGAAGCCGAGCCCATAGGCGGCCAGCAGCCGGGCCAGCGGCACGTTGATGAAAGCCTTGCACGCGTAGACGACCTCGGACGCTGGGTAGCGCTCAGCGAAGGCACCTTGAAAGGCACTCGTGATACCACGCAGCGTCGCCTCGTCGAAGACGTAGAGCGGGGTGCCGAACTCGTGCGCGAGCTCCAGCGCGTCGCAGCCGCCGATGCTCAGGTGCCCGGCGTCATTCACGGTTGCAGTGGCAGGAAACGCTCTTCCCAGGGTCGTCAAAGGGAGCCTCGCTGAAGGTCAGGGATCGCGCAAAGGCAGTCTAACTCCGGCGTTAGGCACGCCGCCAGCGACCGTCATCGTCCTCGGCGGCGAAGCCCTCGGCGGCGAGCTTGGCCAGCATGCTGCGGACCTGGGCCAGCGCCAGGGGCAGGCGAGGATCAGGCAGCGCGCCATAGATGATGTCGCGCAACTCCTCAGCGCCTCGCGTACCGCCTGCCAGCGCGGCCAGCAATTCGGCCTCGCGCTCAGCCCGGCGGGCGATGAGCATGCGTAACTGCCGTTCAGGGTCGCGCACCGCCGGTCCGTGCCCTGTGTAAATGGTTTTCGCGTTCAATGCCAGCATGCGCACCAGAGTGTCAGCGTACTGAGCTATGTCGCCCTCGCCCGGCCTTACCACGGTTGTCGAGATGGCCATTACCGTGTCCGAGGCGAAGAGAGCGCCGCGCTCGGGCACCCACGGGGCGATGCACCCCACGGTATGGCCCGGCGTGAATATGATCTCGACGCTGAGCCCGCCCAGGTCGTAGCGCTCGCCGCCGCCGAGTTCGTGCGCGACCGTCGCTTGCCTGCCAAGGCGCTCAGTCTCGATGGCCTCGCGGTCCAGCGGGTGGCACGCTATGGGGACGCGGGTGGCCTCGTGGAGGCGCAGCGCACCACCCGCGTGGTCCGGGTGCCGGTGCGTCAGGATGAGCGCGGTGAGTGGCGGCGCACCGGCCGCTGAGATAGCCGCCAAGCGCTCGTCGTGGTCCGCCTGCCCGTCCCAGCCACAATCAATGAGGACCGAGTGTTCGGTCCCCGCGACGAGGAACGCATTTGGCGGCGGGAACCCCGCGAAAGGCTCCGCGCCGACAGTGATCTGATGTATGCCGGGTTCAATCTCCACGATATATATTCTAGCCGTACCGAAGGTGCCCGCGTATCCTGCGACGGGACGCAAGGAGGTATAGCGGTGGCACTAGTACACGATGGCAGGGTCCAACTGTTCAAGGTCGCGGGAATGGGCTCGTTCGATAACAATGGCTACGTGATCGCCGACCCACGGACCAAGGAGGCGTACCTCATCGACGCCCCCGGCGAGATTGAGCGCCTGCTAGACGAGGCGAAAGACTTCCAGGTGAAGGCAGTACTGATCACGCACACGCACCCGGACCATATCGCGGGCTACGACGACCTCAAGCGCCTCAGTGATATACCAGTAGCGGTGCACGCGGCCGACGCCGATCGCCTGCCCGGCAAGCCGGTGTTTTTGCTGGAGCACGGCGCCGAGTTGCGCGTAGGGGATGTCGCTATTCGTTTGCTGCATACACCGGGCCACACGCCCGGCGGCGTCTGCCTGGTCGTCGACGATTGCCTGGTATCCGGCGACACGCTGTTCCCCGGCGGTCCGGGCTACACCCGCTCGGCCGACGCCTTCGCCCAACTGGTTGACAGTATCAGCGAGCGCTTGCTCACGCTGCCGGAAAGCCACGGCGTCTACCCTGGCCATGGGGCGGACACGACGGTGGAGGAGTCGCGTCGCGAATATGAGGGGTTCGCCGCGCGCTCCCGCCCCGAGGGTCTGTTTGGCCAGGTACGCTGGGCGGAGGCCTAGTCGCCCGCCGCTCCCTCGGTCACAATAGAGGTGCGGCACAGTTGCTGCGTACTCGCCATGCTGACCAAGCGCATCATCCCCTGCCTGGACGTCGACAAGGGCCGCGTCGTCAAGGGCGTGTCGTTCGTCAACCTCCGCGACGCCGGCGACCCCGTGGAGCTGGCCGCCTTCTACGACCGTGAGGGCGCCGATGAGCTGGTGTTTCTCGACATCACCGCGTCGTCCGACGGCCGCGACACCATGGTCGATGTGGTTGAGCGCGTGTCGGAGCAGGTATTCATCCCGTTGACGGTCGGCGGCGGCGTGCGCAGCGTGAGTGATGTCCGGCGCCTCCTCGGAGCAGGGGCCGACAAGGTGTCAATCAACACGGCTGCGGTGCTGGATCCTCGCCTGCTGGCCGAGGCCTCCGCGGCGTTCGGCAACCAGTGCATCGTCGTCGCCATCGACGCGCGTGCCGTCACTCCGGAAGACCCAAAGGCCGAGGCAATCTTGCTCCCACGTGATCATCCCGGCCGTGGCGAGGCGGCCCTTGATGGCGAGAGCCGCTGGGAAGTCTATGTCCATGGCGGCCGCACGCCGACCGGCATCGATGCGGTGCGCTGGGCCCGATACGCGACAGGTCTGGGTGCCGGTGAGGTGTTGCTGACGAGCATGGACGCAGATGGACAACTGGACGGCTTCGATCTTGAACTGACGCGCGCGGTAGCGGATGCGGTCCCTGTGCCAGTCATTGCCAGCGGCGGTGCGGGAGGCAACCAGGACATGCTTGATGCGGTGACGACGGGGCACGCGGACGCGGCCTTGGCGGCGACCATCTACCACTACGGCGAGATACGGGTGGCTGAAACCAAGCGGTACATGGCCGATCGTGGGGTGCCGACCCGGCCGCCGGCGGAAGGGTAATGGCACTCGACGGCGTTCGGCCTGCGGCCGTGCGTATCGTTGCGTTTGACATGTTCGGCACGCTGGCTCAGAACGACAGGGGCATGTGGCGGGCGTCGATTGAGGCAGTCGCGCGTGAGCAAGAGCTGGCCATCTCCGGGGCGAACCTCCATCGCGAGTGGAGCGCCCGCGAAGGCCGGTTTCGCGACAGGCGGACCAATATGGCTGATCCCGCGGCGAGCCCACCCTTCCTCAGTTACGAAGAGGCGTGGTGCAATGCCTTCGCCGAGACATTCGCCGACCTTGGCCTCAACGGCGACGCGGCGGCTGCCGCCAAGTCGTGCTGCGAGGCGCACGCGATGCGCCCACCATTCACCGACAGCCCCCGGGCGCTCGCCGGCCTCGCCTCGCATGTACGCCTCGCCGTGCTTTCGAACGCCGACGATCGTTTTCTGGAAGGCCTGGTCGCCAACCAGGGCTGGGTCTTCGAGACGGTGCTCTCGTCGGAAGGTGCACGTGCGTACAAGCCGGACCCCCGTATTTTCGCAACCTTCTGCGATCTTGTGGGCGTCGAGCCTGGTGAGGTCCTGTACGTTGGTGATTCGGTCTACGACGACGTCCACGGCGCCAAGCTGGCAGGCATGCAAGCGGTGCACCTGCAGCGCGACCGGCAGATGTGGGCGGGTCCTTTCCTTCCGCCGGCAGGGGTGAACCTGTTGCCAGCGGACGACGTGATAGAAACGCTCGCGGAGCTGGGGCCGCTGCTGGGGCTCGGCGCCGCGATACAGCGAGGAGAACGACCATGAGCACAGCACAGCCAGGGGCGGTGAAACTGGACAGGCAAGGGCTGATCATCGCCATCTGTCAGGATGCGGCCACGAGCCAGGTGCTGATGGTCGCACACATGAACCAGGAGGCCCTGCGCCGCACCCTGGAGTCCGGCGAGATGCACTTCTACAGCCGCAGCCGCAACGAGCAGTGGCACAAGGGCGCGACGTTCGGCAGCATCCTGCACGTCGAATCGGCGCAGGTTGATTGCGACGGCGATACGCTGCTGTTCCAGGTGCATGCCGACGGCCCGGCCTGCCACACAGGCAGCACCTCGTGCTTCTTCACACCCCTTGAAGGAACACTGTCTTACGAAAGGCAAGACTCAGGGTCTGGTGTGCTCGACGAGCTGTTCCAGACCATCCGCCAGCGCCAACAGGACCGCCCGGCGGGCAGTTACACGACCGAGCTTTTCGAAGCAGGGGCAAGCCGCATCGCGCAAAAGGTCGCGGAAGAAGGCGCGGAGGTGGCCATCGCTGGTGCCACGCGGGACACGGAGTCGCTCGCGGGCGAGGTTGCGGACCTCATGTACCACACGCTGGTGCTGCTGGCAGACGCGGGCCTGGCGCCTGAGGACGTGTGGGCGGAGCTGCGCAGCCGGCGCAAGTAGTACCGCTGCTTGGTAATCGTTGCTTGATGAGTGACAGATGCCGTATGAGCGACGAGAACAGCGAGGAATACCCGGTGAGCAACCGGACGGTGAGGCGGAATCGCAGCCGAGGGTAAAGCCCAAGCCAGGCCTAATAGTACCGCCGCCGGTGAATGGGATCGCTGCGTCTGCGGACGTGCTGCGCGAGCAACTGCTGACCAGCCAAAAGCTGGGCCGAGACCGAGTGATGGTGAACTGTTCGCCATGGCGTTAGACGCGTAATCTGGCGCCTGCACGTCGCTGATTCGTCTAAGGAACCCCTGCTAAACTGGCGCCCCATGTTTGAGAGGGTCCTCATTGCCAACCGTGGAGAAATTGCGTGCCGGGTGATCCGCACGTGCAAACGGCTTGGCATCGAGACGGTCGCCGTATACTCCGAGGCCGACGCCGACGCGCTGCACGTGCGAATGGCAGACCAGGCCATCGAGATCGGCGACCCCCCCGCGCGGGACAGCTACCTGCGTATCGATCGGATTATCGGCGCCGCCAAGAAAGCGAAGGCCGACGCCATTCACCCTGGATATGGCTTCCTGAGCGAAAACCCAGCCTTCGCCGAAGCGGTCGCGAAGGAGGGCATCGTTTTTATTGGCCCGTCCGCCGACGTGATCCGCAGCATGGGAGACAAGACCCAAGCCCGGCAGCTGGCCCAGGCGGCGGGCGTCCCGGTCATCCCCGGGACGGACGGCGAGATCGACGACATAGAAGCGATTGTCGAGGCCCAGCGCATCGGGTACCCGCTGATGGTGAAGGCAGCCGACGGTGGTGGCGGTATGGGAATTCGCGTGGTCGAGCACGAGGCGGCGCTCGCTGATGCCCTTTCGGGCGCGCGCGCCCAGGCGGAAAACTCGTTCGGCTCCCGGCGCGTCTACCTCGAGCGCCGTGTTGACGGTGCGTCCCATGTCGAGGTGCAGGTCTTTGGTGATGCTTACGGCAACGCCATTCACCTGTTCGAGCGTGACTGCTCGGTGCAGCGGCGCAACCAGAAGGTAATTGAGGAGACGCCCTGCGCGAAGATCGACGAGAAGACCCGAGAGGCGCTCCTGAAGTCAGCGGTCGAACTGACCCGGGCCATTGGCTACGCCAACGCCGGGACCGTGGAGTACCTCGTCTCTCCCTCGGGTGAGTTCTACTTCTTGGAGATGAATACGAGGCTCCAGGTCGAGCATCCCATCACTGAGATGGTGACCGGTCTCGATCTTGTCGAACTGCAGTTGCGTGTCGCCGCAGGCGAGGTCCTCCCGCTGGCCCAGAGCGACATCAGCGCACGAGGTGCCGCCATCGAGGCGCGCATTTATCCCGAGGACCCGGACACGATGCTCCCGACGCATGGTGTAGTCGAGCGGCTCCGGGAGCCGGCCGGAGACTACGTGCGTGCTGACAGCGCGCTCTATGAGGGCTACGAAGTCCTGCCGCACTACGAGCCGATGATGGCCAAGCTGGTGGTATGGGGCGAGGACCGTGACGCTGCCATCGCACGTATGAAGCAGGCCGTCATGGACTATGAGATCGAGGGTGTCGTGACCAACCAGCCCCTGGTGGCGCGCGTGCTGTCGCACTCGGCGTTCGCCAAGGCGCGCTACCACAATGGCTTCCTAGAGCAGCTACTCAGCGAGCCAACGTTAGGTAGCGGCAAAGAGTTGGTTGCCGCGCTCGCGGTCGCCATGGCTCTCGTGCAGGACCGTGAGGACGCTGCGCAGCCGAGCCGCTGGAAACTGTACGGCCGCCGCCACTCCATGCTCGCCCGGCTCAACGGGAGTGTGAGTTGATGCGCCGGATCCGCGTGCGCATCAACGGCGAGTGGTACGACGTCGAGATCGGCGATTTGTACCAGAGTCCGGTCGAGGTACAGGTGGACGGCGAGACCTACATGGTCGAGCTTGAAGCGGCCGCGCGGAGCGGCGGCGAGCCACGCCCGCGCACCGCGCGCCGCGCGGCGAAGCCCAAGGACGAGCAGCCAGGCCTGCGCGGTATTCTCCAGGGCAACGACAAGCTCGTGCGCTGCCCGTTGCCAGGTCGCGTGGTGTCGGTCTCTGTCGTCAAGGGACAGATCCTGTCACCAGGCGACGAAATATGTGTCCTCGAGAGCATGAAGATGGAGCAGAGCGTCCGGATGGCACACACTGGCATGGCCAAAAGCGTCAAAATCAAGAAAGACCAGAGCGTCAAGGCAGGCGACGCCCTCCTAGAACTGCAATGAACGGCCTGGGAGAACTGCAATAGATGACCACCACTCCAGACGAGTTCGAATTGATCAGCCTCGACGAACTTAAGCGGCACAAAGGGAAGGCATTCGACTTCCGCCACCCGTCCTTCGGTCTCCACAGCATCGCACTGTGCTGGGACGGGGAGGCCGTCTACGCGATCGAGGACGCATGCCCGCACTTGTTCGGCTCACTGGCCGACGGCATGATCCGCAAAGGCCAGGTCTCGTGCCCTCTGCACGGAGCGCAGTTCGACTTGGCCACCGGTAAGTGCACCGACCTGTTCACCCTCGACACGACGGCCTATAAGGCCGAGGTTCGCGACGGCATGGTGTGGGTGATGGCGCCGGGCGAGCAGAGAGACAAGGCTTAGCGGTAGACCCCAGGACACTGCCGGCAGTGTCCTGGGGTCTACCGCCTCTCCCTCGCGTCCGCATGGCGGCGCGTGCACCTAGCGAGGCTAAATCTCCGGTCGGTGCGTGTGCCACTCCGTGGCGTGTTGGTAGGCAGCAGCGGCGCGCAACACTAGGGCGTCGTCCCATGGCTTGCCGGCGAGCTGTAGCCCGACGGGCAGGCCGAGCTGGGAGAACCCGGCCGGGACCGAGACCGCCGGCGCCCCGTTCACATTGAAGGGTTGGGTCATGCGGCCGGTGATAGAGATGCCCAGCGTATTCGGCACCCGCTTGCCGGCGACCTCCGACACCGTCTCGCCGATGCGCGGCGCAGGGATCACCGTCGTGGGCGTCGCGATCAGGTCGTACTCGCGGAAGACGGCCGCGAGCGCTGATGCATAGCGCGTCCGCATCCGCTGCGCCGTTACGTAGGCCGACGCCGGTATGAACCGGCCGACTTCGATACGGCGCCGGATGTCGGGATGGTAGTCGCCGCCCCGCTCAAAGATACGGTCGCCATGGAAAGATGCCGTGTCCGACGCAGTGGTAGGACTGCCAAGGAGACTCGCCCAGTGCAACTCCGGCACTTCGATCTCCTCCACCGTTGCTCCCAGCTCGCTGAGTTGTGCCAGCGCGGTGCGGAAAATGGAGTTGACCTCCGGGTCGATGAACTCGCCGACGTAGTGCCATGGCACGCCGATTCGCAGGCCGCCAACCCCCTCGCCGAGGCTGCTGGCGTAGTCCTCCGCTGGATGGTTGGCTGACGCCGGGTCGCGTGGGTCGTGGCCGGCTAGGACATTCATGGCCAGAGCCAGGTCCTCGACGGTGCGTGCCATTGGCCCGACGTGGTCGAGGCTGAAGCCGAGCGGCGTGACGCCGTAGCGGCTCACGAGGCCGTAGGTAGGCTTGTGCCCAGAAATACCGCACAGGGCGGCGGGAATGCGGATCGATCCGCCGGTGTCCGTGCCGAGGGCCAGCGCCGCCTGTCCCGCTGCGATAGCAGCGCCTGAGCCGCTGCTCGACCCGCCGGTGATATGGCCGAGCCGCCACGGGTTCTGCGGAGTGCCGTAGGCATCATTGTGCTCGGTGCCGCCGAAGGCGAACTCGACCATATTGGTCTTGCCCATCAGCACTGTACCGGCCTCGCGCAGCCGAGCCGCGGCCGCCGCGTCCTCGTCCGGTACGAAGTCAGCCTCGACGACTGAGCCGGAGGTGGTCCGTATACCCGCGGTCCAGTACAAGTCCTTGAGCGCCAGAGGGATACCGTGGAGCGGCCCGCGCGAGCGGCCGGCCGCAATCTCTGCCTCCGCCTGCTTAGCGTCGGCCAATGCCCGCTCGGGCGTGCGGGTGATGAAGGCGTTCAGCGTTGGTTCGGTCGCCTCGATACGCGCAAGGAACGCCTCGGTCGCCTCGACGGGCGACACCTCGCGGGCCTGGATGCGCACGCCCAACTCCGTGGCCGACAGCCTGGTCAGCGACTCGTCAGCCATGGCTAGGCTTCCTCTCCGGCGGCGAAGTGCTGGACGGGCTCAGCCCCCTGCGGGTCGAGGGCTTCGAGCATGTCGATGCGCTGGAAGAGCGAGCGCACGTCGGGGAACAGATCATCGAGGTGCGGGTCAGCGGGGTCGAACCCCGCCTGAGCCGCTAGCACGATGAATGCGTCATGGGTCAACTCGGGGCGCGGCACGGCTAGTGCCGCCTGTCGATGCGCATGGCTGCCGGGAAGGCCACGCCGTCGT
>CAUYXS010000015.1:0-14880 GCA_963577205.1 Dehalococcoidia bacterium
GCCTTCCCGCGTGGGCAACTCCTCGCCGACGATCGCATCACCCGGGCATGCCGCCTCGATGCGTGCGCGAGCTAACTCCTCTGCGCCGCGGTCCGCGTCCGTCACCGGCGTGCGGTCGGCCTTGCGCTCCACGCTCAACGCGGGCGATTGGTAGAGGCGCATGACATAGTCCCCCGCCTCGCGGGCGACGGCGATGGCCAGATCAAGGCGCTCGGTGAGCTCGCTCATCGGCCTAGCCCTCCATAGCCTTCGCGGCGTCGAGGGCCAACGTGGCATTGACCTGAACGGTAAGGTCGCGTGCCTCCGCGGTGCCGCCCCGCGCGTCGGTGATAGTATCACCAGCCAAGCGCACCTCGCCGTCGGCGACCAAGCGCAGAGTCTCGACCAGCAGCGCGGGCTCTCGGTTGATACCCTCGGCGCGGATTGCTTGGAACAGCGGCAGGTTCTCACCGTCCTGGTCCCGTAACTGCGCGACTGTAGCGTTGCTTGCGGACGCCCACAGGCCGTCAAACCGGGGTCCGCGCAACGCGAACCGGCAGTAGGCAATGGGAGGACCGCGGTCGAGGTCGGGCGTGACCGAGAACACCATGGCGCCGGTTTCTTCGGCTCGGCCCGCAATGAGGCCCCAAATGACGGCCTGCCAGAGGCCAATGGGACCCTGGGGCAGCGCGCCGTGGATGTTGACGAAGCGGTAGGCGGCGACCATTGGCTCGCTCAGAATGAGCAGGTAGCCCGCGAGGACGCAGAGGCCGGGCGCGTAAGGGCGAAGGAGTTGGCGGACCTGCGCATCGTAGGCATCGCGATTGGATGCGATATCGCCGCCGTGCGCCTCGCGAAACGCCCGAGCCGATCGCGCGAGGACTGGTATTCCGCGAGACTCCGCGAGGGTAATGAAAGCGTCGCTGCCATCACCCTCGCCGCGCTCGCGGTGCATGAATACGAATTGAACCCGCGCATCCAGCACTCCCGCGTCGATGGCGGCCAGCGTCCGTTCGAACATGGCGCGCGAGCCGGGTCCCCGCCCCGCAGTGAACCAACCAAGCTGGATGGTCATGGGGTGCGGCGGAATCGGTGCCGGAGCTTGTTGACGGTGCTGGCGACGTGGACGAAGCGGCTGGCGGGCCGCTCGATCAGGGTTGCTCCGGCCAGAGCCCGCTTGAAGCCCTCAGGAGTGCCGTCGAAGTCGAGCAGCTCAGTGTAGGCGCGGCCCAGCTCGCCGACGGTGTGCGCATCGCTGACGGCGGTTACGGCGATGCCGCGCTCGGCGGCGAATGCCCGCGCTTCGGCGTTGATAGACCGTGCGTGCGTGCGTGCATTGAACGCCTCGACGATGTCCACATAGGGCAGTATCTCTTCGACGGCCGACCGAGACATGGACGAGCGCCCCAGCCCGGCGAAGGGATGGGGAATGGACACGAGGGCGCCTTGCTGCTTGATGCGCTTGACCGTTTCCAGCGGCGTGAGCCCAGCAGGCACTTCGTCCTCCAAGAAAAGGCCGGTGATCTCGCCTTCAGTGGATTTGACTTCCTCTCCCACGATGACAGGAATGCTGGCCGTCTTCTTGGCCGCGAGGCCGCCGCGCACGCTGTTGTGGTCGGTCACTGCGATGAGCGTTAGGCCCACGTCTTGGGCGCGCTGTACCAGCGCCTCAGGGCTGGTCAGGCAGTCGTGCGAGAAGTGCGTGTGCATGTGGAAGTCGCCGCGCAGCATTACGACTCCGGATCGTCCGCGCCGTCCGGCTGGCTGAACTCCGGGAGCTCGTCGGCGGGCGCGGCGCGGGCGGCCTCCGCGGCGTAGTCCTGTTGTAGCTTGGTGATCTTCAGTTCGGCGCCAGTCAATAGTTCGTTGCAGGCCTTGGCCAACCGCATGCCCTCCTCGTAGAGGCGTGCGGCCTCTTCCAGTGGGAGGTTGCCGGCTTCTAGGGCCTCGACGGCCTCGCGGAGCTTGACGAACGCATCCTCGAACGAGCCCTGCTCGGGGTCGCCCTGCCTGGAGTCTTTAGTCACGTTGCACTCTCAGCAACAGCTGGCTCGGTCCGTTCGTTATGGTTGGTAAAGTTGGCAAGATTCGCAATCTAGAGGAGTTCTCCCTGTTCATGTCCCTCGCGAGGGCCGCGGGTATGACTATCCCTAGCTTCCGGTGCAGATTTGATGCGACTCGCAGGTCGCGGCCTCTGCGCCTCCGCCGCATCGTCGCCGGCCACTCGCGCATCAAGCGAGCCGTCGAACAGTGTCGCACGGAAGGAGTC
Source organism: Dehalococcoidia bacterium (assembly GCA_963577205.1). GTDB lineage: Bacteria > Chloroflexota > Dehalococcoidia > Lucifugimonadales > Australimonadaceae > CAUYXS01. Next base: position 2,249 of record CAUYXS010000015.1, read on the forward strand.
GCCGGGCGAGAGGCTGGCCACAGAGGTGACCCGCGAGCCGTCGGACGCCATGAGGGCGGCGTAGCCGCGCCCGAGCACCGCCAGCGGACTCAGCGCCTCCAGCGACGCGGTGGCGCCGGCAAGTTCGGCGCGCCGCTGCCCCGCGAGTGCCGACACGGCGTGGCGGGCCTGCGCGAGCACGTCATCCACTGCCTGGCGTAGAGAGCCAGTGTCAGGGAGCAACCGTCCGAGCCGCGTGACGGTCTCCTGCAATGCCCGGGCCTGCCGTGATGCTGTCTGGCGCAAGGCAGCCTCCGCACGCTGGATGAAGGTCCGGGTTTCGGAGGCCAGCGCGAGCACGTTTGGTGCCGCCAGCTCGGCCGCCGCAGTCGGCGTCGCCGCCCGGACATCGGCCACCCAATCGGCGATGGTGACATCGGTTTCGTGGCCTACCGCGCTGATGACCGGCACGTGGCTGCCGTGGATCGCGCGGGCGACGACGTCGGTGTTGAAGGCGTGCAGGTCCTCAAGCGACCCGCCGCCACGCCCGACGATCATGACGTCGACGTTGCCTATCGCGTTGAGCCGGCGAATGCTTCTGGCGACCTGCTCTGGAGCAAGATCGCCCTGGACGGCTGCGGGGCAGAAGATGAGCTCGCCGAGGGGGTAACGCCGCCCCAAGGTCTGGGCGATGTCGTGGTAGACGGCGCCGGTCTCCGAGGTGACGACACCGATGCGCTTCGGGAAGGCGGGAAGGGGCCGCTTGCGCGTCTGGTCGAACAGGCCCTCTCGCTCGAGCTGGGCGCGCAGGGCTTCGAACTCCAAGGCCAGCGCTCCAGCGCCGGCCGCCTGGACCATGTCAGCGGTCAACTGTATTTCGCCTCGCGCTGCGTACACGCCAACGCGGCCGTGGACGTTGATGTGCGCGCCGTTCGCAACGTGCATGGCACCGGGGTAACGGGCGAAGAGCACGCAGCGGAACGATGTGTTCTCTTCGCGCAACGTGAAGTAAGTGTGGCCGGCCGCCGATGTGACGGTGTTGGCGACCTCACCGGAGAGCCAAAGGTCGGCCAACATCGGGTCATACTCCAGGACGATCTGGAGGTAGGCGACGAGCTCGGCGACAGTGAAAACCTTGGCAGCCATGGCGCTTGCTAGGGTGCCAGGCCGCCGCCGTGTGGGCAAGTGGCGCGCGGCCCGGCTCAGCTCGCGGTACCCGATGCTTGCGCACAAGCCAGGCCTACACCGGCTGGCAGTGGAAGAGGGGAAGCCTCAAAATGATCAAGGTCATAGCCGATAGTTACTTCCCATGAGCAATCACCAAAGCCTTATTGGCCAGGGTTTCGCCCGTACGCTGAGTGCATTCCGCATTCCGGGTTACACATACCTGTGGCTCAACATGATGTCAGGTTCCCTTGGGTTCATGACCTACAACATGGGACAGGGCTGGCTCATTCTCGAATTGACTGGCCGGCCCGCTCTCGTTGGGCTTGCGCCTGGTATTAGCGGCATTGCCATGCTGCTCCTGGGGCCACTGGGCGGGGTGGTGACCGACCGCCGAGACCGGCGGTCGCTGCTCTTGCTGTGCCAACTTTGTGTGGGGTCGCTGACGCTGGTGCTGGGCTTGCTCGTGCTTGGAGGCGTGCCAGATGTGGTCCAGCTGGGCTACGTGTTCGGCCTGGCGGCGGTCATGGGGGCAGTGCGCGCCGTGCAAATGCCTTCCCGCGGCGGACTGACCTTCGACTTGGTTGGTCCGGCGCTCATCGTGAACGTCATGGCGCTGCAATTCCTGGCCATCAACTTGTCCGGCATCTTCGGCCCCCTTACCGGAGGGTTCATTCTTGCCGCATGGGGGTCGGGCCCATTCTTCCTTTTTGTCGGGGGCATTACGACAGTTGGAGCAGCGTTACTGTTGTTCATGCCCACGCCGCAGAGGCTGAGCACGACCAGCGGCTCATTTCTCGCCAACCTCACTGAGGGATTTTCCTACGCCCTACGCGACCGGCAGGTCCGTACTGTCCTCTGGGTTGTGATGTTCACCGAGACGTTCGGGTTTGGCGTGCTCTTCATGCTGCCAGTGGTGGTCAGCGACGTGCTTCATGCGGATGCGCGGGCGCTGGGTTATCTCCAAGCGGCCTTCGGGGCGGGCGGGATTATCGGTACTCTGGCCATCGCTGCCTTCGCCGAGGTCCGATCCAGGGGCTGGGTCTTCATGGGCGCCGCGTTCGGGTTCGGTTCATTCATCGTCGCCTTCGCCTTCTCCACCAACCTGCTTGTTTCGCTTGTCCTCTTTGGCGCAGCTGGTGTCGCGGGCACGGTTTACGACATTATGGGTGCTAGCCTCGTTCAGACCATGGTTCCGAGTGCCATGCGCGGGCGGGTACTAGGTTTGCACGCTACGCTCTTGAGCGGCGTCAACCTGGGCTCCATGGCCATGGGCGGCCTTGCCGAACTTCGAGGGGTCTCGTTCGCCGTTGGATTGCTTGCCTCGATTGCAACAGGCAATGCGCTCCGGCTCATCCCTGTTGCCCGCGGCATCTCGACGCGGAGCCTATCGGATCAATCACCTGTGGAGGCCGAGCCCCACGGGACTGAGGATTGATGCTGCAGGGAGGAGCCCGCACTTGTGCGGGCGAGTGGCGAATGAGGGCGGTGGCGCCGAACCCGCTCTCCACATGGACCAATCCACGCCGAAGGCCCCTCGCGTCTCTCGACGCGAGCGGCTGCTGCGCCCGCGGAGCGTGAGTCTCTGGTTGCTCCCTTAGGTCAGGCTCCTTGGGCTTTCTTCTCCTTTTTCTTGCTGCGCTTCTCCTTCAGCGTCTTGGCTGGTTGCTTCTTATCTGCCTTTTTTGAATCCTGTCCCTTAGCCATGGAACCTCCTCGTTTTGTACTTATTGGCTGGTCAGCCAGAAGGCAAAGTCCAAGTCCTGGCTGGGCCTAGCCGCCTCGCACGCGGGTAACGTAGTCGCCGCTTCGCGTGTCCACGCGAATGACGTCGCCCACGGCAATGAAGACAGGGACCGTGACCACGAGCCCCGTCTCGGTGGTGGCAGGCTTGTTGCCGCCGCTTTGAGTATCGCCTCGGTGCGCCGGAGGTGTGTCGGCGACGGGTATGTCCACGGTGGTCGGCAGCTCGACGCTCACAGGGTTGTCTTTGTAGATGACCACTTGGACAGGCGCTTGGTCGACCAAATACCTGACCGCGTCGCCTAGCACATCGGCGGACAGCTCCCACTGGTCGAAAGTTGCGGTGTCCATGAACGTGTACGCGCCGTCCGCTTCGTAAAGGTAAGTCGCGTCGCGACTCTCAACCTGCGCAGGGCTCAGTTCCATGCCGTAGCCGGAGAACTTTCGCTCCACCAGTTGGCCGGTGAGAATGTTGCGCAATTTGAGAGTGTAGGTCGGGGCCCGCTGCTGCATCTTTTGCTGGCTGTATTCCTCGACCCGATAGGGCGTGCCGTCCAATTCGACGGCCAGCCCGCGACGGAGGTCTCCGAAACCGATGGCCATGGACGCTTTACTCCTCTGCAAGATCGCGATGGGGTGTGGCCGGGTGCGCTCGCGAACGCTGACGAGCGTAGCATGCCTGGCGCGCAGGTGCCGACCTAGTCGACGGCCACCGTCGGCCGCACCGGCGGTGACGGTGGCCGCTTCGTTGGCATGGGCGCCACGAAGACCAACGCCATGGCGATGAGAGTCAAAGCCAGGAAGAACATGAAGGCGCCAACGAACGAGCCGGTCGCGTCGAAGATGATGCCGCCGACGATCGCTCCGATGCCCTGCGCGATGGCGGTGAAAGGAACTACGATCCCGAATATGGAGCCGGCGGATCTGCGGCCGAAGTATTCGGCGAACATGACTCGCACCACGAGCCCGAAGCCGCCGAAGCCGACGCCCATGGTGATGCCAATGAGCACCACCATCCACACCGAAGAAGCCAGCGAGACGACGATAATATAGACCGAGACCACCCCGCCAGAGGCCACGTAGACCGCTTTGGCATGGAGCCTGTCCAACATGATTCCCCATGCGAAGCTGGCGGGTATTTGCGTCGCGCCGCCGATGGTGAAAGCAAGGACTGCGATGGACGGGCTCAGGCCCCGGTCGAGCAGATGGGGCACCAGGTGGAACGAAACACCAATGTTAGCCACCGACATCACGGTGAGTGCGCTTACCAAAACCCAGAAAGTAAGAGTGTGGAGCGCCTCGTGTGTTGTCCACTGGACTTCTTCCGTGGCCGAGCGCGCAGAGCGCGAACTGACGGCCCCGGCCTCTGGGCCGCGGCCATCAATTTCCTGGCCTACGTCGGACGGTAGCCGCCTAACGAGAAGGAGAGATACGGGCACGCCGACGGCGAAAACGACGATGCCCATGGCCGCCCACCCAGCCCGCCAATCCCACCGGACCATCGCCACTGTGGCGAGGAGGGGCATGGTGGCGAACCCCAGGCCTACCAGCGTGTTGACGACGGCGGTGGCCGCCCCCCGCCGGGCGACGAACCATTGGGCCACGGCGCCCGAGGAGGCGACACGTCCTGTGCCCGCGAAGAGGGACCAGCCGATGCCGAAGAGTGCGTAGAAGGCGAACAGCGAATTGACCATCGCGAGCCCAAACAGACAGGCTGCCATGAGCACGTGCATGACGGTCAGGATGGCCTGCGCCCCGTAGCGGTCTTGGAGTCGGCCGGAGATGGGCGCGGTGATCGCTACAAGCACGCTCCCTGTCAAGACACCGCCTGCCACGGCCGTCGAGGACCAGCCGAGGTCGTCGGCCATGGGCTTGTAGAGCGCCCCTATGACACCGGGACCGAAGGAGAGGCCCACGAGGCTGACGACCCCCATGGCAGCTGCGATCACCCACCCGTAGTAGAAAGAGAGACGCTTGGCCAGTGGGGACGCTATCGACAGCAAAGCGCCGCTACCTCAGGCCGCCGGCCCGGCTTCGAGGGCCGATCGAGTGGCGTGCGCCCGGCGGAATGGATGTGCTATACCTCAACCAAGTCACGTTTGTGGGCCGTGGTCAGGACGCGCGGCTCGCCGTTTTCCATGACGACGAGGTCCTCGATGCGCACGCCGCCCCAGCCGGTCAAGTAAATGCCAGGCTCCACGCTGAAGACCATGCCGTCGTCGATGCGCTGCTTGTCAGAAAGTGGCCCCACACGCGGAAACTCATGGACGGCGACGCCGATGCCATGACCCAGGCTATGGCCGAAGGCCTCGCCGAAGCCGGCGTCCTCAATCACCTTGCGCGCAAGGCCGTCAATGTCCTTGCCGCTCATACCGGCCCGCGCCGTCGCCTCCGCGGTCTCCTGGGCGGCGAGCACGATGTCATATACCTTACGGAACTGGGCGTCGGCTTTGCCGAGCACGAACGTCCGCGTGATGTCGCTGCAGTAGCCTTGGTAGAGCGCGCCCATGTCGATGGTGACGCCGTCGCCTTTTTCCAACCTGCGATCACTCGGCTTGTGGTGCGGCTTGGCGCCATTGGGCCCAGAGGCAACGATGGTGTCAAATGAAAGAGCGTCTGCCCCGCCTTCGCGCATCGCCTTCTCCAGGAGCCAAGCGACCTCCCTCTCGGTGAGGCCCGGACGCAATTGCGCGCCCACCTGTTCCATCGCTCGATCGGCGATGAGTATGGCTTCTGTCAGCAGCGCGAGCTCTTCCGGCTCCTTGATGGCGCGAATCTCGTCGGCCATGGTGCCGGTCGCGACCAGTTCGCGCTTCGGCAGCATGCCCTTGGTGGCCTCGCGAACGGAGTCATACATGCCGAAGGTCATGTCGCCGGACTCAATGCCAATGCGCGTAGCCCCCGAGCCATGGATGGCCTCTTTCAGCCAGTCCAGCTGGGCGCCGATTCGAACCACTCGGTAGTCGGGCGCCTGGATGCCAGCCTGTTCGGTGTAGCGGAAGTCAGTGCCGAGCATGGCGTCATCCGAGGTGACCCAAAGGTAGCCCGCCGATCCCCGGAAGCCTGAGAAGTAATGGCGGTTCTCAGCCGAAGTCACTAGGAAGGCGTCGAGCGCGTCCTTGCTCATCGCCTCGCGCAACCGGGTGATTCTTCCAGCCTTGGTCATGGTGTGCCTCCGAGGTTTGCCGCTTCGGCGAGGTACCCGAGCGCGAGCAAGTAGCCGTGGGTGCCGAGCCCAACGACCTGACCCGTCACGACGCTTGCGATGTACGAGTGGTGCCTGAAGGGCTCTCGAGCATGGACGTTCGAGATATGTACTTCGACAACGGGGACGCTCAGCGCGGACAGTGAGTCCCTGAGGGCGACGCTGGTGTGCGCGAGCGCCCCTGGGTTGATGACGATGGCCTGGGCGCTGGCCCCTTGTTGCTGAATGCAGTCGAGGATGGCCCCCTCGCTGTTGGACTGGAAGAATTCGAGGGTGAGGCCAAGGGCCTTGCCGTAGGCCCGCATGCGAGCCTCGACCTGCTCCAGCGTCGTGGGGCCGTAGATCTCAGGCTCGCGCTGGCCAAGCGTGTTCAGGTTTGGCCCGTTGATGACCAAGACGCTCATGTATCGGCTCCCTCGGTAGTTGGCCCCCGCGGGAACTTGCCCCTGGGGAATTGGAAGCAGCTCTTAGGCGGACTCGTCGTCGGCCTGCTCTCGGGCCAGCGGGTGGGCGCGCAGGTAGACGCGTCGTGCCTCGCCGCGGCTAACGTGAGTGTACACCTGCGTCGCCATGGGCGTGGAATGGCCAAGCAGTTCCTGGACGATGCGCAAGTCTGCGCCGCCGTCGAGGAGGTGCGTGGCGTAGCTGTGGCGCAGCGTGTGCGGGTGGACCCGCTGCGGGATGCCCGCGGCCCGCGCGTAGTGGCTGACCAGCGACTGGACCGAGCGCGGCGTGAGCCGAGTGCCGCGCACATTGAGGAATAGTGCTCTATCGCTGATGTTCGAAGCCAGGGCAGGGCGCCCGTGCTGGACGTAGCGGTCGATCGCCGCGATTGCGGGCTTGCCTAGAGGGACCTGCCGCCCCTTCGCGCCTTTGCCCCATACGCGGGCGGCCCGGGCGCTGGTGGATACCTGGCCAACGTCCAGGCCGGTGACCTCGCTAACGCGCAGCCCCGCACCGTAGAGCAGCTCGAGTAGGGCGGAGTCCCGCAGGGCGATGGCCGCGGCTTTCACCGACCTCCGCGCCGCCGATGCGCGCTCAGTGGGTGCCTCCACCAGTAATTTCGCCTCAAGGGCGGACAGCGTGTCGGGGAGACGCTTGGGCTTGCGAGGCGTGAAGCTTCGCATGAGTCCCGAGCGCGAGGCCCACAGCGGCGCGTCGGGCACCAGGCCCCGCTCGATCAGGTAGCGCATGAGGCTCCGGAGCGCGGCCAGGCACCGAACGATGCTTGCAGCAGCGAACCCGCGACCACCACGAGGACGGGAGGTGCTTAGCGAGACCACGTAGTCGCGCACCAGCCGGCGGTACTCGCCGTTGATCTGTTGTTGCCACGCATCCTGGCTCGGCTGGCTCGATGCGTCCCTCTGCACGAAGTCGCGCAGCGCCGCTGCGTCTTCACCGAGGCCGATGCGCTGCCCTGCCAGGTAGTCGATGAACACCCTTGCGTCCGCCACGTAGTTGCGGACCGTGAGGTCAGCGAGCCCGCGGCTGCCTGCGAGGTGTCCCTTGTAGGTGTCGAGCAGCCCTGGGGCAGCCATGACCTAGCCGGACTGGGAACCCGTCGCAATAGGGACGGCCTGCTCCGCGAGCGGGCACGCGACCTCTTCAGGTCGCTGGTTCGCGGTGAACGCGCAGTCCGGGTAGCGAGTGCAACCGAAGAAAGTGCGCCCACGGCCCTTGCGCTCGACGATCTCGCCACCATGGGTGCAAGTAACGCCTGTGTGTTTGAGAAGGGGCCGAGTGTTGCGGCACTCCGGAAAGCCAGTACATGCGAGGAACTGCCCGAACCGGCCAGTCTTGATGACCATGGGATTGCTGCAGAGTTCGCAGATCTCGTCAGTGGGTTCTTCGACGCGGACCCGGGGCATCTCCTCGGTCGCTTTTTCCAACGCCTTGGCGAAAGGCCCATAGAACTCACGCAACAGTGGGACCCACTCGCGCTTGCCGTTGGCGACGTCGTCGAGCTGGTCCTCCAGCTGGGCCGTGAAGCCGGGGTCCATGATGTCGGGAAAATGATTGGACAACTGCTCGTTGACGACCTGGCCGAGCTTGGTCGACGTGAGAGAGCCGCGCTCTCGTGTCACGTATTGCCGGTCGACGATGGTGCTGACAATGGGCGCGTAGGTGCTTGGGCGGCCGATCCCGTGCTCTTCCAGCACCTTCACCAGGCTCGCCTCGGTGAACCGGGGTGGCGGCTGCGTGAAATGCTGGTCCGGCTTTAGCGCCCGGCACGTGAGTGAGTCGCCCTGAGAAAGGGACGGCAGCATGCGGTCCGTTTCCGCTTCTTCGTCCTCGGCGGTGTCAGTGTCAGGGCCTTTGGCTTCCTCGTCCTTTGCCTCCATATAGAGAGTTCGGAAGCCCGCGAAGCGGACGACGGAGCCGGTTGCGCGGAACACATACCCTTGCTGCGACTTGCCGGTGACCGGAATGTCGACCGTCGTCGCGTCGAGGACCGCGTCGGCCATTTGGCTCGCGACCATGCGCTTCCAGACGAGGTCGTACAGGCGAAACTGGTCATTCGTCAGATGGCCGCGCATCGACTCGGGGTCGCGGTCAGTGGACGTGGGCCGGATGGCCTCGTGCGCCTCCTGGGCGACCTTCGAGCGCGAGGCGTAGCGCCGCGGCGACTCGGGGACATATTCCGTCCCCCAGCGCCGGCTGACGTATTGGCGTGTCTCGGCTATGGCCTCGGTGGCCACGACCGGCGAGTCGGTCCGCATGTAGGTGATGAGGCCGATCGACCCTTCGCTACTGCCGAGGTCCTGGCCTTCGTAGAGTTGCTGGGCCACGGCCATTGTCTTGCGGGCCGAGAAGCGCAACTGCCGCCACGCCTCCTGTTGCAGTGTGCTCGTGATAAAAGGAGCTTTGGGCTTGCTATGTTTTTCTTGCTTCGTCACGGTCCCGACGGCGTAAGTCGCGCCTTCGAGGTCGTCGACGATGCTCTTGACGGTGGCTTCGTCAGGGAGCTCGATCTTCTTCTTGTCGCCGTCGAGACTACGTAAGGATGCGGAGAAGACCGTGCCGGTTCCAGGCTTGAGGGTCGCGGCAATGGACCAGTACTCGACTGAAACGAACCCGGAGATCGCTTGGTCGCGTTCGACCACGAGCCGCAGCGCAACCGACTGTACTCGGCCTGCGGAAAGCCCTTTCTGGACTTTGCGCCAGAGCAGTGGGCTCAACTGGTAGCCGACGAGGCGGTCGAGGATGCGGCGCGCTTGCTGTGCATTCACGAGGCGCATGTCGATGTCGCGGTCGTTGGCAAAGGCTTCGCGCACCGCGTCCGGCGTTATCTGGTGGAACACCACGCGGCGCACCGGCTTATTGTGGAAAGCAGCAGCCTCGAGCAAGTGCCAGGAAATGGCCTCTCCCTCGCGGTCGGGGTCAGTTGCCAGGAAGATGTCCTCGGCGCCCTCCGCCGCTTTCTTCAGTTCGGCGACGATCTTCTTTTTGTCGGCCATGATGTGATAGGACGGCTCGAAGTCCTGGTCGATGTCGACGCCGAGCTTGCCCTTGGGCAGGTCGCGTACGTGGCCGAGAGATGCCCTGACGGTGTAGTCGTCACCGAGGTAGCGACCTATGGTCGTGGCCTTGGCCGGCGATTCGACGATGACGAGGTGTTTACCGGTTTTACCGCTGCGGCTTCGAGCGCCTGCGGCAGGCTTCGCTCGAGGCTTGGCGGCAGGCTTCGCTCGAGGCTTGGCGACAGGCTTCGCTCGAGGCTTGGCGGCAGGCTTCGCTCGAGGCTTGGCGACAGGCTCCTCTCGAGAGGTAATGGGTGCTTCTGCCAGGGGTGCGACAGCCTTCTCCCGAGGGATGGCGTCGAACTTCTTCCGTGCTTTGGTGGGTACTTTCGCCATGGGTTCCGTTCGCGAAGATTAAGGAGGCGAAGGAGAGTACTCCTCGGGCGCCTCCCGCGCCTTAATGTAATTCATTCTACCAACCTGCAGTAGGAGGCCCGGCAATCCAGGGGCCGCGAGGCCGCCGATCACGTCGGTCACCAGCAGGCCGCTGCTTCTGCTCAACTCACTCCCCGCAGCAATGAGGAGTGGCGGAGAGGGCGGGATTCGAACCCGCGAGGGGTTTGCGCCCCTACACGCTTTCCAGGCGTGCCTGTTCGGCCGCTCCAGCACCTCTCCGTATGTGAGCAGACCGAGTCGACGGCATACCACTGCGCCTTGGGCCGGTTACCACGTGATGCGGAGCCCGATGCCCGGCTGGCGAATGATGGCGGAGAGAGTGGGATTCGAACCCACGGTACCGGAGACCGGTACAACGGTTTTCGAGTTCGTCCTACCCGTACCGCCCTTACCCGCCGTCACCTTGCATGCACTAGGCCATTGTCGTCTCCCGGTCGTCTGCAGGCTCCTGCAGGATACGGGCGGGTGGCTACGGTTGTCACTGCAAAAGGCGGTCAAATGGCGGTCAAAGGCTGGCGGGGTCTCGTTTGCTTCCCTGCCGGCGTTGGTAGTTGGTTGTTGGGAGCTGTCGGGCTAGGTAGGTATAGATGGGGTAAGGCTTGTGAATATTCGTTTGGGGTTGTGGTCTAGGCGTGCCAATCTGAGCTGAATGCGCGTGCGCACCCCTTAAAAAGGATGCGGGGTTAGAACCTAGGTAGAATGCGCCTCATGGCGAGCGCGGTACAACCATGTGCTGCTTGGGGCTGCGAGAAGGCAGCTACTTATGACAAGCCTCTGTGCTACCCCCACTGGCAGGAGTGGGATGCTGTGGAACTGGAGGAGTGCGCGAGCCGCCATGGGTTCGACTTTGTTGTTGCGTTTGATACGACCGAGCATCCGGACGACATGGACCCCATGTGCGATGACTGCTTCGGCTCCGTAAGGGGGGCTCCAGGGCCTCCTCGTAGGCCCATCGCCCACGCGGACCTGGCGCGCGCTGAGCGATACATCTACATCCTCAAGCTCGAAGGTGGCAGCTTCTATGTCGGCCAGACCACCAACCTTCCCATCCGAATGCAAGAACACGCGGACGGGACAACGCAGTCAACGCGTGGCAAAGCGGGGCGGCTCGTGTACTACGAGACATATGAAGGTGGCAAAACGATAGTGGCCGAACGGGAAAAGGAATTAACCCTCATGGCCAATGATGGTGCCGGCCGCAGGAGTATTCGAGTCTTGATAGAGGAGTTTCGCAAGAACCTGAGGCTGCTTCACCTCGAAGCGTAAGCTTCCTCTACGATCTAGCGTGCACGGGATGGCAAGTTTGTAGGGGGCTAACGCTTTCTCGGCCCTTCCGATCCGCCGTTGAAACTGAACCACCCACCACTTTCCACTTCGCTGAAGAACGCGTCTAAAGCGGCGTTGAACTCTGTAGGCCGTTCTATGTTTACCGCATGGCCAGTTTGTGGCATGACAACAAGCCCCGACCGCGGAATGGTTCGTTTGAGGTAGAGCGAGGGATCGAGACACGGTTCATCTTCGTCTCCAACGATAACCAAGGTAGGAACGGTGGATGTGCGCAGGTCAACCTCAAGAGCATAGAGAGATGGACGCCGAGCTTGGTATCCCCGTAACGTCCGAGCTGAACCTTCAGCTGAGTGGCCTGCGAAGCCATTGGCGAAGTGCCGCCACCCCTGAGGATCGCGTTGGCGAAACCCTGAGCGTGTAGGGCCATATACATACGTATCGAGCCCTTTCATACCCTCATTTTCGAGGACACTAGCTCGCGCGTTCATGTCTTTTTGGTATGCGCGCACGTTGGTTGCTCCCGCTCCGGCACCCGCTGCAACCAGTGAACACGTCATCGCTGGGTGGGCCAAAGCGAAGCCGATTGCCATGTGGGCTCCCATTGAAAGGCCCACTATGTGCGCTCGCTCTACCCCAAGATGTGACAGTAACCCCCTAAGGTTTGCGATTTGCTGGGAGCGCTCATACAACGCAAGGTCCACTGGCACATCCGAAGGCGGGTAACCAACGGCGTTATAAGAAATGACTCGATATCGCTCGGAGAAATGAGAACATTGTGCTTCCCAGGAGGTCATGTCTCCGGCGAATTCATGGGCGAACACCACGGGGAAACCACGCCCTTCATCTTGATAGGCAATGGAGACATGGGAGATGTTGACTTTAGGCATGGAGAATTCGGCCTGGGGTAAGGGATTCCTAGATGCAGCTCACCGGATAATGGCGGTCAAACCTAATGGCCCAGGCCCCGGAAATAGTCTGCAACCAGGTGGATAAAATGCTGTGTAGCAGGCCGTTATGTGCTGGAATGGCGGAGAGAGTGGGATTCGAACCCACGGTACCGGAGACCGGTACAACGGTTTTCGAGACCGTCGCCTTCAACCGCTCGGCCATCTCTCCAAGCCACGGAATTATAGCATTGGGCATGTCGAAGCCACGCCTGATTCTGAGGGCCGTCACCTTGACAGTGGCTTCGCGCCACCCGTACGATTGCCGTGAATTTGGAGGCGGCGACGAAATAGGAAACGGGGGCAAGGCACCTCGCCGACACCCGGAATGAGGCACGCCGAGGCCACCGTATTCATTTATTGGAGCGCCACCTTCTGCCGTATTAAGTAATG
>CAUYXS010000016.1:0-14795 GCA_963577205.1 Dehalococcoidia bacterium
AGGGCCACGAGCGTGTAGCTTGTTCGTGCTGATTGCCACCTCCGCACCCAAGCCAAGCTGCCCTCCGTCATTGAACCGAGTGCTGGCGTTGACTAGCACCACCGCGGCGTCGACCTCGTCGACGAATCGGCTCGCAGCAGCATAATCGTTCGTCACTATAGCTTCTGTGTGTCCGCTCCCGTACCGCTCGATGTGGGCGACGGCCTCGCCCAATGAATCGACCACACGCACCGAAAGGATCAGGCCCAAAAACTCTTGGCCGAAGTCATCGTCAGTGGCCGCGTGGACTCGTGAGCCACCGAGAGGGCCGAGGAGAGTGAGGGCTCGCTGGTCACAGCGCAGCTCGACGCCGGCGGGCAGGAGGCGCTGAGCCACGGTCGGCAGCACCACGGGCGCGGAGTTCACGTGCACCAGCAGAGTGTCGAGCGCGTTACACACCGCGGGCGATTGAACCTTGGAGTTGAGAACAATATCGCTTGCCATCGAGGGGTTCGCGTCAGCGTCCACGTAGGCGTGGCACACGCCAATCCCGCCGATAATGGAAGGCATGGTTGCCTCTCGGGCCACCATGTGTACGAGGCTGGCGCCTCCTCGTGGGATGAGCAAGTCTATGTATTCGTCAAGCTTCAGCATCTGCTCGACCAGCGAGCGGTCCGTGGACTCCACGACCTGCACAGCGTCAGCCGGCACGTCCGTGTGCGCCAGCGTTTCGCGGATGAGCCGACCGAGCGCGATGTTGGTGTGGAACGCTTCGCTGCTGCCGCGCAGAATAACTGTGTTGCCTGACTTGATGCAGAGCGACGAGATGTCGACCGGCACCTCCGGCCGCGCCTCATACACCGTCCCGATGACACCCAGCGGCACCCGGCGGCGCTCCACCCGCATGCCATTTGACAGGGTGCGCGCGTCGAAGGACTCGCCGACAGGGTCGGGGAGGGCGACGACCTGCCTGGTGCGATTGGCCATCGCCGCCAGCATGGCAGGAGTGAGTTTGAGGCGGGCGAGGAACGCCTGCTCCAGTCCCGCCTGGCGGCCGTTGGCCATGTCCGTGGCATTTGCCTCCAGGAGGTTTGTTTCCTCGCGCTCGACCGCCTCGGCGATGGCCAGAAGCGCGAAGTTCTTCGCGCCAGTAGGCAATGACCGCAGCGTGCGTGCGGCGGCCTTGGCGGCCCGGGCCTTCTCGATGAGCTCGGTGGTGGTGGTGGTCATGGCTACAGCACTACCATCGAGAGGCCCACCCGCTGCTGCCCCAAGGCCCGCTCGAGGGCCCGGCCCGGAGGGAGCCCAAATGCATTCTCGCAACGGTTCTCGCTTTCCGACATATTAGACACATTAGAGCACCACCATGTTGTTGCGATGTATCACCTCATCACCGTAGTGATGGCCGAGCAGTCTCGTAATGTCGGTCGACCTAGCGCCGCGAAGCACGCGCAAGTCTTCACCCCCGTAAGACGAAATCCCGCAGGCGACCTGCTCACCGGACTCCGTGATCACGGCCACCACGTCACCACGCTGGAAAAATCCGCGGACGTCGCGTAGCCCGGCTGGGAGTAGGCTGCCATGCCGTGCCCGCAACGCCGTCACCGCGCCGTCGTCTACCACCAATTGGCCGCCGCCTTCGGCCATCCCGCTTAAGAGCCAACGCTTGCGACTTTCCATTTGGTTCACGTTCGTTGAGAACAGCGTCCCGACCGACGTCCCGGCGGCTGCCCTGGCGACTACGCCGGGCTCAGCCCCGCTTGCTACGACGACGACAATGCCCGCTGCCGTGGCGCGGCGCGCGGCTTCCAGTTTGGACAACATGCCGCCCCTTCCGGCCGAGGTGCTGCCCGAAGGCTCGGCCATGGCGAGCACCGAGTCGTCGATGCGCTCGACGCGCTCGATGAGGGCAGCGGACGGATCGCGGTGCGGATCGGCGGTGAACAGTCCGCCGGTGTCCGTGAGCAACAGAAGCAGGTCGGCGTCGACCAAATTGGCCACGAGCGCAGAGAGCGTGTCGTTGTCCCCGAAGCGCTCCTGGCCGATTTCAGCCGTGTCCACCACATCGTTTTCGTTGACGACGGGCAGAACGCCGTGCTCCAGCAAGCCCTCCAGCGTGCCGCGCACATTCAGGTAGCCCTGGCGGTCCTCAACGTCGTGCCGAGTCAGGAGTGCCTGCGCCACCGTGATGCCGTGGCGGGCGAAGAGCTCCTGGTAGGCATGCATGAGTTTGCCCTGGCCCACGGCGGCCAAGACCTGGCGTTCAACGACGCGCGTGTCCCCCGCGTCGCGAAGAGACTCACGCCCCGCGGCGATAGCGCCAGAGGTGACCAAGACGACCTGCGCGCCCTTACGGCGGACGCATGCGATCTGCTCCGCCAGCGAGGCAAGCGTCGCCTGGTCAAGCCGCTCGGTGCGGCCCGTCAGCACGTTGGTCCCCGCCTTGACGACGATACGCCGGTGGGCCAGGACGCTTTCGTGAGAGGAAAGAGTCATGGAGCGCGCCTTCCGCGAGACTACCTGCGGTCCCCGTCCGCCTGGTGCTCACCAATTATATCGCACGCGTATCGCCGCCCTGACGGGTACGCCCTTTGCCTGTGCCACGGTGCGAGCTGCGGCCCCGTGCTCAAGGACCTTGCCATGCTAAAATACGCGAGCGGGACCGCGACGATGATGTGGGCCGCCATCCTCCTCTTCTGGGCTCGGAAGGGGCGTCTTGGCGTGGGAGCGAAAAGGCATGGGCCTCGAAGGTCTGTTCGACGTGCTACGGGCGGTGCCTGCGTACCGAGAGGTGCTGGCCGCGCTCGACGGCGAGGGCCGTGACGCGCAGCGAGTCACGTCGTTGGAACAAGCGAAGCCGTACCTCATTGCGACAATGTGGCGCGAGCTGGGTAGGCCGATGCTCTTGGTCTGCCCCAAGCCGGAGGATGCGCGCAGGCTCGTTGACCAGCTGGGGGCCTACTGCGACGACGACAGCTCCATCCACCACTTCGCCGAATCTGAGGTACTGCCCTACGAGCGGCTGGCGTTGGATCTCGCCACTCTGCATCCCCGTATCGAGGCACTATCGGCGCTTACGCGGGGCGGCAACGGCGGCCCGCCGCTGATCGTCGCTTCGACCATGGCCCTCATGCAGCAAACCATAGGAGCCGACCTCTTTGGCCGACTCACGGAGCACATCAGTGTGGGGCAGCGCCTGGCCCTCGAGCCCTTGCTCGAAGGCCTGGCGCGAATGGGGTATACGTTTGGCTCCGCCGTTGAGCAACCGGGCTCTGTGTCCCGCCGCGGCGGGATCGTCGACATCTTCTCCCCGCAAATGGACCTCCCTGCCCGTATCGAACTGTGGGGTGACGTGGTCGATTCGATTCGGCTGTTCGATCCCGCGACCCAGCGCTCAGTCGAGCCGACCCAGGCCCTTATCCTTTTGCCGGCGTGGGAAGTGTTGCCTGCCTTCGTGGACCACGGCGAGATCACGGAGCGTATGCGCGCCCTCGATTTCCGCAGCGTCAAGACCGGCGAGCGCGACCGGATCGACGACGAATTGGCTGAGCTGATGGCAGGCCTGTCCACCGACAACGCGTCGTTCTACGCCGGCTTCTTTCACCAACACACCCTGCTCGACCACCTCGACCCAGCCACAGCGCCGCTTGTGCTCATCGACGAGCCCGCTGAGGTCGAAGAGGCCGCCCACCACTGGGAGGCGAGCGCAGCGAGGTTGCGTTTGATCAAGCAGGAGCGCGGCGAGCTTCCCGATGGATTCCCCGTGAGCTTTACCGATTGGTCGACGCTCGCTGAGGAGCTCGGCCGCCTCCCGCGCATTGAGGTCAGCCGCTACCACTTGGGGGCGAGTGCCTCAGCGGTGGAGCTGCCGTTCGAGCCCTCCCCGGCGTACCACGGGAACCTGGATGAGATGACCAAGGTGCTAGGCACCGGCCGTCGAGGCTTAGCAGTCGTCGCGACGCAGCACTCCCAGCGCCTCGGTGAGCTGTTCCACGAGGCCGCGGTACCTGTCCAGGAGTCGCGCTCGCTCGACGGTGCGCCGCTCAGCGACGTCGTGCAGGTTGTCCACGCGCCAGTGGCCGGAGGCTGGATGCTGCGTGAGCGCGAAGAGGCCTCGGCCCCGCTGCTGACCTTGCTCACCGACACCGAGGTGTTTGGGACTGCGAAACGGCGTTCGTCACGGCCGCGCCGCCGAGCGCTCCCCGCTCACCACATCCTTATCGAAGACCTTACGCCAGGGCAGTTCGTGGTCCACGTTGACCACGGCGTCGCTCGCTTTGCAGGCACGCAAACGATGGACGGCGGGGTCGAGACCGGAGAGGGCAGGGAGTACTTGGTCCTCGAATACGCCGACCGTGACCGCCTCTACGTCCCCATGGAACAATTGGCGCGCGTCTCGCTGTACTCCGGTGGCGACGACGCAGACCCATCGTTGACGCGGCTGGGCACCCAAGAGTGGTCGCGGACCGTGGCGCGAGCCCGGGAGTCGACCCTGCGCCTGGCGGTCGACCTGCTCGCGGTCCAGGCACAGCGCCAGCTGGTCCAAGGCCACGCCTTCGCGCCTGACACTCCCTGGCAGCGCGAGATGGAAGACGCCTTCCCCTACGTCGAGACGCCAGACCAGGCGACGGCCATCCTTGACGTGAAGGAGGACATGCAAGGTACGCAACCGATGGACCGGCTGATCTGCGGTGACGTCGGCTACGGCAAGACCGAGGTCGCCCTGCGAGCCACGTTCAAGGCGGTCATGGAGGGTAAGCAGGTTGCCGTGCTCGTGCCCACAACAGTCCTTGCGCAACAGCACGCAGTGACCTTCGCCGAGCGCCTTGATCCCTACCCCTTGCGCCTCGAAGTGCTGAGCCGGTTCCGCACCGACGCCGAGCAAGACCAAGTGATCGCAGCTCTAAAAGAGGGCGAAGTGGACGTGGTCATCGGAACGCACCGGTTGGTCCAAAAGGACGTCGGCTTTAAGGACCTAGGGCTGGTGGTGATTGACGAGGAGCATCGCTTCGGCGTCAATCACAAGGAGCGGCTCAAAGACCTCCGACGTGAAGTTGATGTGCTGACCATGACCGCCACCCCTATCCCCCGGACCATGCATATGGCGTTGGCCGGGATCCGAGACATTTCCACCATCGAGACGCCGCCGGAGGAGCGGCTCCCCATTAAGACTTACCTGGCCGAGGCCTCGGACGACTTGGTGCGCGAGGCGATACAGCGGGAGCTTGACCGAGGAGGGCAAGTCTATTTCCTCCACAATCGAGTGAAGAGCATCGGTCTCACGGCAGGTCACCTGCGCGAGCTCGTTCCTGAGGCGCGTATCGCCGTCGCCCATGGCCAGATGCCCGAGGACCTGCTGGCCGACGAGATGGAGCGCTTCGCGGCCGGCGACGCCGACATCCTCGTCTGCACGACTATCATTGAATCAGGCCTCGACATCCCCTCTGTCAACACGCTGATCATCGACCGCGCCGACCGGCTCGGCCTAGCGCAGCTCTACCAACTCCGCGGTCGCATCGGCCGCCGCGCACAGCGGGGCTATGCTTACCTGCTGGTGCCACCAGGCAAACGACTCACCGAAGCGGCACAGCGGCGGTTGCAGACCATCGTCGCCGCCACGGAACTGGGCGCCGGTTTCCGCATTGCCATGCGCGACTTGGAGATACGAGGCGCAGGCAACATCCTCGGTGCCGAGCAGAGCGGCCATATCCATGCCGTCGGCTTCGACCTCTACACGCGACTGCTCGCCGAGGCCGTCCAACAGCTTCGAGCGTCAGGGACCGGTTCTCCGGCGCCGATCGAGTCCGACCCGCAGGTGGATCTCCATCTCGGTGCCGGCGTTCCGGAGGATCTCGTAGCTCACCTGCCAACGCGCATGGGACTCTACCAGCGCATGGCGAGAGCCCGGACGGTGGACGACGTGGAGGAATTGGCCCGCGAGTTTCGCGACCGCTTTGGGCACACGCTGCCCGACGACGTCCACCACCTTCTCTATGGCGTGCGAGTCTCAGTCATGGCCCGGCTCGCCAGCGTCGAGGCGGTTATCCGGCGTGGGGGCGAGGTGACCATCAAACTGCGGGAGCCAACGGGAGGCGCGCGCCTCCCGTTGGCTCGGGCCTTGGGCCACGACGTGCAGGTCGGCCACCAGCAGATTCGGCTGGCGGCCGACGGTGAGACCCCGTGGGGCCAAGCATTGCTGGAGGTGCTGGAGAGGCTCGCGGCGTTCCGCGAGCAGATGGCCGACCAAGTGGCATCGATAGCGGTACCGGCTGCCGCAGCCCGGGGAGGCTAGTTCTCGCTGAACTGGGAGCGGCCGTTGCCGCGTGGCCCGTTGGGCGGACGCCTGCGTCCCCGCCGACGCGCCGCCTGTTGCTGCGGCTCGTCGGTTTCCAATTCCTGGTACTGGAAGCTGCCGGCGGGGAGAGGACCTCGCAGCCGAAGCAGCAACTCTGCCTCCTCCGGCTTGAGAGTGCCTGCCTCATCCTTCAGCCGCAGCAGAGTGAGGACCAGCGCGCGATTCTCCTCGGTGAGGTCCGCGAAATACACCTGATACGCCATGTGCCGTACAGCCTTCGAAGGGGATTTGTCCTCTTAAGGGACGGCGGACGGAAGCGCCCGCGAATGAGCCTTACTCTAGCACACCACGGCGAGCCCGCCCGCCGTTTGGCTCGTTGCTTCGGATGCGCTTAATAAGAGATCAATCCCGCCTCACGCAGGTGAGGCACGACGGCTGCCAGGCTCGTTACCCTCGGACAATCGGCGGGCACGGGCCCCGTATTCGCCTGGTCCATATCTTCCGGCCCGGCCACTAGGATTGCATACATACCCACCCCTTGCGCCCCCACCACGTCGCCCTCGTAGGAGTCGCCGACGTGCACGGCCTCGCTCGCGGCAAGCCCTGCCTGCCTGAGCGCCGCCTCAAAGATCGGCGCGTGGGGTTTGCCGACACCCACCTGCCCTGAGGAGACGACCACGTCGACCAAGTGCCCCAGCCTCATGCCATCGACGATAGAGGGCAGCTCCTTGCCCATGTTCGAGATGACGCCCGTAGAAAGCCCGGCAGCCCTCACAGCCTCCAGCGCCGTCCGCGCCTCGGCGAAAGGAACGAGTTCCTTGGGGGCATCGTTCACGCGCTGCCAGATACGACCGGCAACCGCGATCCCCACCTCAACGCCGGCCGCACTCAACAGCCGGCGCTCGTACTCGGACAGCGTGGCGTCCCGCTCGGCGGCGTTGCGGCTCGCGATAAGGCTGCGGGCGTTTTCCGAGTCCAAGTAGGCGTTCGCGATGGAGTAGGCCCTGCCGA
Source organism: Dehalococcoidia bacterium (assembly GCA_963577205.1). Lineage (GTDB taxonomy): Bacteria > Chloroflexota > Dehalococcoidia > Lucifugimonadales > Australimonadaceae > CAUYXS01. The sequence continues at coordinate 7,286 of CAUYXS010000016.1, forward strand.
CCGCAGCGGAGTCGACGCTGACGCCCTCCGCGGCTGCGGCCGTTGTCTGAATCTGAGGGCCAGCCGGTTGCCAGCCGACGAGTGTCCCGTAGAAATCAAAAAACACACCTCGTATCATCGCGCCACCTAGTCTATCCCTGGCCGAGCGTAGATGACTGCCCTCGCGACAATTTGGTGGCGAGCCTGCGACATCCTCTTGCCCTTGCGCTGCGTGGGCTGCGGCGCTCCCGTTGCTAGTTGCCCCTCCTGTACGGTGCCCGGTTTCTCCCAAGCATGCGGACAGCGCAGGTTACCGCAACCAGCGTTTAGCCAAACGCGAGGAGCCTTTGTTTAGGATGATGCCGTGCGTGCGGCGGTCCACCGGCTGAAGTACGCCAACCTCCGTGCCCCCCGCCCCGGCTGGCGGGGACGCGGCCGGCATGCGCCTGATCTTTGACGACGCCATGACCACCGAGAGCACCCTGCACGCAGCTACCACCGCGCTGCTCGACGCGGGCGCCGAAGCGCTGGTGTTCACCAAAGAGCCATAGGGATTCACAGCCAGTGGCGTCCGTCTTGCGCTCACACTCCATTCTTGACCCCTCCAGCCTCCTAGCCTCCTGCTAGACTGAAGCCTGCACCGCAGTTCTTGTCAGCAACCGTCCGTGCTACACGACGCTCGCGAACGTCGTGTAGCCCATACTGCTTGTCACCGGAGGCCATCGTGAGCACCATCGGAGCCCCCCTGCCGGCACTGGCCAGCCAGGACCCAGAGCTCGCACGAGCGATCCAGCAGGAGGTCGAGCGCCAGCGCAGGAGCATCGTCCTCATTGCCTCGGAGAACTACGTGAGCCGAGCGGTCCTCGAGGCTCAGGGGTCCGTGCTGACCAACAAATACGCGGAGGGCTACCCTGGCCGGCGCTATTACGGTGGCTGCGAGTTCGTCGACATCGCCGAGCAATTGGCCATTGACCGCGCGGTGCAGCTCTTCGGGGCCGAGCACGCCAACGTCCAGTCCCACGCCGGCGCGTCCGCGAACATGGCGGCGTATGCCGCGCTGCTAGAGATTGGCGACACAGTCATGGGCCTCCAGCTGGACCAGGGTGGCCACCTGACCCACGGGAGCCCCGTCAACTTCTCAAGCAAGCTCTATAACTTCATCTCCTACGCACTGAACCCAGAGACCGAGCAGCTGGACTACGACGTCATCGAGCGTGCGGCCAAAGAGCACCGCCCCAAGGTCATCGTCGCGGGCTACACCGCGTACCCGCGCACCATCGACTTTGAGCGGTTCGGCAACATCGCCCGTGAGGTCGGAGCCGTCCTCATGGTCGACATGGCGCACATTGCCGGTCTCATCGCTGGTGGCGCCCACCCGTCCCCTATCCCGCACGCCGGCGTCGTCACCTCGACGACGCACAAGACGCTGCGCGGACCGCGGGGCGCCATGATTCTCTCGACGGAGGAGCACCGCCGGGCAGTCGACCGGGCCGTCTTCCCCTACGGCCAGGGCGGCCCGCTGATGCACGCCGTCGCGGCCAAGGCCGTTGCGTTCGGCGAGGCCCTGGAGCCCGCCTTTAGCAACTATGCGCGCGATACCGTTGCCAACGCGCAGGCGCTGGCCGCCGGCCTTGAGGCGGAGGGCTTGCGAATCGTCTCCGGCGGGACCGACAACCACCTTATGCTCGTCGACCTCACGCCCCTCGAATGCACCGGGCAGGAGGCAGAGGAGGTGCTGACCCGCATCAATGTGACCGTGAACAAAAATGCGATTCCCAATGACCCTCTGCCACCCCGCGTGACCAGCGGCGTTCGGCTGGGCACCCCGGCCATTACGAGCCGAGGCTTCGGCATTGAGGACACGAAGCACGTCGCCAGCATCATTGGTCGCGCCCTCGGCCACCGTGGCGACGAACAGCTCGAAGCGCAGCTCCGTGACGAAGTGGCCGAACTGACCGGCCGCCATCCCGTGCCTGGCCTCGACTTCTAGGCCATGGCCAGCGTGACGGTGCGACATGCCACCATTGACGACGCCTCGGCTATCGTCGAGTTCCAAGTGCGGATGGCCCGCGAAACCCAGGGCATCGAGCTCGCAGGCCCTGTGGTACAACGCGGCGTCGCGGCGGTCTTCGACGACCCGGCCAAAGGCGCCTACTGGGTCGCCGAGCTCGACGGCCAGATCGTAGCGTCGCTGCTGACAGTCCCGGAGTGGAGCGACTGGAGGAACGCCACAGTGTGCTGGGTCCACTCCGTTTACGTCGAGCCGGGCGCGCGACGGAAGGGCGTGTTCAGTACCATGTACCGCCATCTTAGGGAGCGTGTGGAAGCGTCTGCCGACCTCGCCGGCCTCAGGCTCTACACCGAGCACGACAACCACACTGCGAAGAGCGTTTATGAGAGCCTCGGCATGTCCCGCGAGCGCTATCTCCTTTACGAATGGCTCGCCGGCGAGACCGACTAGACACCGACTGCCGTTAGCCTGATCTGACTATCCATGGAACATCCTGATGCCACGCTCGACTCCGTAGCGCCTCGCCGGAGCTGGCTCCCGCGGCTTCCCGCGCTCCGTTATCAGGACTTCCGTCGCCTTTCCGCTTCCTCGCTGCTCAACGCCGCGGGCATGTCAGGCGAGCAGATTACTGTCGCATGGATCGTCTTCGACCGGACTGACTCATCGTTCATGGTCGGCTTCGCGTTGGCCCTTTCCTTCGTGCCGATGGCCGTCCTTGGGCTGCCCGCAGGCGCCGTCGCCGACTGGCTCGACCGCCGAAGCCTGCTGCGCTGGCTCGACACGGCCCTCGCCGTCGTGCTCGCATCCTGGGCAACGCTGCTGGCGCTCGACCTGCTCGTTCTGTGGCATATTTTCGCATTCACCTTCGTCGCTGGCTCATTCCGTGCTGTCTACCAACCCGTGCGCCTCAGCTACGCCTACGACATCGTCGGGCCTGGCGCTGTGGTGAGCGGGCTCAGCCTCGTGAACTTCAGCACGCGAGGCGGACAACTGTTCGGCGCCGTCCTTGCTGGCTCTTTCATTCAGCGGTTCGGCCCTGAATACGCCTACGCCGGACTCGCGGGGCTCCACGCTGCCGCCGTGGCGGTGCTGATGACCATACGCACGAGGAGCGTTCACGCTGGGACGAATCGCCAGCCGATCCTGAAGAACATTCGAGAGCTGGGGAGCGAACTGCGCTGGAACCGGACGCTGCTGACGCTGCTGGCCTTGACGGGCGCGGTCGAAGTGCTCGGCTTCTCCTTCCAGACCGCACTCCCGGCCCTGGCCCGGGACGTGCTCGGCGTCGATGCTGAAGGGCTTGGCATCATGCACGCTGTCCGGTCGCTGGGCGGCATCCTGGCCATCCTCGTGCTGTCGACCCAGGGAGAGCTCCGGCGGAAGGGCGTGACCTACGTCGGTACCCTCATTCTCTTTGGCGCTTCGCTGGTCGCACTGGGTTCAGCCGAGCACTTCGGCCTCGCGCTCGCGGCACTGGCCGTCGTCGCCGGCATGGCATCGCTCTCCGACATACTGACTCAGGCCCTCATGCAACTCAGCGTGGCGGACCACCTACGGGGCAGGGCTATGGGGATTTGGGTGTTCGCCATCGGCACGGCGCCGCTTGGACACCTGCAGATGGGAATGCTGGCCGCCGGGCTCGGCGTTACCGCCGCACTTACCATCAACGGCGCGGGCCTCATCGTCCTTGCCGCGCTGGCCGGGACCCTTAGCGTGCGATTACGCCGCCTCTAAGTGACGGTCCCTGGGCAGCGCCCCTTTGTGGCCCCGAGGCCCCGCTGCTATAATCTTGCGCGACGCCGAGAGCGTCGGCGAGGCCGTAACTACACGGCCGCGGGAGTAACGATGCGGGAATACGAACTGATGCTGGTGTTGGACCCGGAGGTCGACGAAGACCGTCTGGCCGCCGTCATGGACCGCGTTCGACGGATTGCGAGCTCGGGCGGCGGCGAAGTGATCGGCGAAGAGAGCTGGGGGAAGAAGCGCCTTGCCTTCAAGATCGGCCGTCACACCGAAGGCCATTACCACTTGGCGACCCTTCGCCTGGAAACCCCGGCGACCGGCGAAATGGAGAATGCACTCAACCTCGCCGAGGACGTGATGCGGCACATGCTTGTGCGTCAGGAGGAGCTCGCTCCCGCGACCGAGGAGCTCGCTCCCGCGACCGAGGAGCTCGCTCCCGCGACCGAGGAGCTCGCTCCCGCGACCGAGGAGCTCGCTCCCGCGACTGAGTAGCTCGCGTTCCAGACTCGCACGGCGGAAACAGGTTTCCAATATGGACGGACTGAACAAGATCATGGTCATCGGGAACGTGGGTACGGACCCCGAGATGAGGTACACGCCTTCGGGCAGCCCCGTCACTTCGTTTAGAATTGCGACCAGCCGGTCGTACACAGGCCAAGACAGCGAACGGAAGCAGGAGACCGAGTGGTTTACTGTGGTCACTTGGAATCAGCTCGCTGAGCAGGTCAACCAGTATTTGAGCAAAGGCCGTCGCGCCTACGTGGAAGGTCGGCTGCACAGCCATTCCTTCCAGGGCAACGATGGCCAAATGCGGTTTCGCAACGAAATCGTCGCGAGCCGTGTTTTGTTCTTAGATCGCCCCGGTGGCGAGCAGCAGCTCGAGGACAGTGCCCCCGTGGGTGAGCTCGAGCCGGTCGTTGCTTCCGCCGACGATCTGCCCTTCTAGGGGCGGCACCAGGCCGCCCCCCTCTGCCGGATAAACCCATCGCCGGCGAGGCCCAGGGCTAGGAGAAGTGTGACTCGATGACGACTCGCCAGTACGGCGGCGGCGGCGGCGGCGGCGGCGGCGGCGGCGTACGACGCCGAGATGGACGACGCTACTACCCGCGGCGCAAGGTTTGCTCGTTCTGCGTCGACAAGATGACGGCTATCAGTTACAAGGACGCGCAGCGTCTACGCCGTTACGTCTCTGACTGGGGCAAGATCGAGTCGCGACGTAAGACCGGCACCTGCTCGCCGCACCAGCGCATGCTCGCGGTCGCCATCAAGCGCGCTCGTCTCGTTGCCCTGCTCCCGTACACCGGCAGCCACAGCCAGATGGAACTGGGCTTCCGCGACGGCCCCCGCGCTGACCGGTTCCGCAAGGAGCGCGAGCGTCGCGAGTCGGAGCGCAGAGGGCCGGCGGGACCACCGCCGCCACCAGAGGCGGCAGCGCCCGCTGCGGGAACAACGGAGTCCGTCGCGGCGGCTGAGCCCGCTGGGCCAGAAGTTGTCGGGGCGCCCGCTACAGCGGAAGCGGCTGTGCCCACTGCGGAGGCAACGGAGCCCGGTGAGCCAGAAGTTGCCGGGGCGCCCGCCACAGCGGAAGCGGCTGTGCCCGCTGCGGAGGCAACGGAGCCCGGTGAGCCAGAAGTTGCCGGGGCGCCCGCCACAAATGACGAGATAGTCGCAGCGGCTGTTGCGGAACCGGCAGGCGAGGCCAAGCCGGACGACCAAACCGCCGAGGCGTAGGGCTTGTAGACCCCGGTTGTGGCGCTAATCCACGCTCGTTGTGGGCCACTAGTCTCGCTTGGAGAGGTTGAAGATGCGGCAGCGGAGACGCGCTGAGCGCGGCCATTACCGACCGATGATTTCGGCAGGCCGGAGTAGCCCGTGGGACACTGAGCGCCTGAAGCAACGGATGGTTTTGTGGGGTGGAGTCGGCGTTGCCATCGTACTGGTGGCCATCCTCCTTGGCGGCTACTACTGGAGTAGCTATATGCCGCCCCGCCGGGTCGTCGCTCAAGTTGCCGACCTCGAGATTTCGCTTAAGGACTTGCTGCCCACCATGCGAGTACTTAACCCGCCCGTAGCCACCGGAGGCTATGGCGGCGGCGGAGCCGTCCAGCCAAACCAGGTCTTTAGCATTGTCGTCGGCACGGAAGTGCTGCGTCGCATGGCCCCAGCCATCGGCGTTGCACCCGTTTCGGACGCCGAACTCGACCAGGAAATCGCCCAGCGATTTGGCCCGACAGCTCTCGACGGCACAGAAGTCGTCGCCCTTGGCTCCTTTGGGCAGCGCATCTACGATGAGTTCCTCGCGGGCGTCGATGTGTCCGCTGAGGATTACCGTGCCATTGCCGAGGGCGACATCCTGCGCGACAGGATCATCGAACGCTTCTATGAGATCGTTCCGCCGGAGAACGAGGCCGTGCTGCTCAGCTGGATCGTCGCGCCGACTTCCGTGGAAGCGCAGAGCGCCAGGGACCGTATCGATGACGGCGAAGACTTCGCCGCCATCGCGGCTGAGGTCAGCGTCGACACGGCCGTATCTGACGAGAACGGCCTGGTCGGCTGGGTGCCGCGGGGTGCATTCCCCGAGTTCGACGAACTGATATTCACGGCTTCCCCTGGCGACGTGATCGGCCCATTGGACTCAAGCTTGGGCACCATCCTCCTCCGGGTCGAAGATGGCCCTGCCGAAGAGACCATCGCCCAGCCGATTTTGGACCTCGTGGTTCGCCACGAAGCCGACACATGGTTCGGCCAACAATGGGCGGTGCTCGCTACCGGCCTCGACTTCGACACCTCAGCCGCGCAATGGCTGGTCGACCACCTCGAGTAGGCGAGGAGCACGCACCCGTGAATGCACCTGTTTCAATCAATGTTGGCCTGCTTGGCCTCGGCACCGTCGGCGGTGGAGTTGCCCAGGCGTTAGCGGCGAAGCAGAAGGCCATCGCCGCGCACGTGGGATGCCCGATCCGCGTGACGCATGTTCTCGTTCGCGACGCCCTCCGCGAGCGTAGGGTCGCTGGCGGCGCAGTAATCACCAGCGACCCGGACGAGATACTGGACGACTCCGACGTGCGCATCGTGGTTGAGGTCATGGGCGGCGAAACCCCTGCACTCGATTACGTGCAGCGCGCCATCCACGCTGGGAAGCATGTGGTGACGGCAAACAAAGAGCTCATGGCGAAGCACGGGCCGGAGATACTGGCCAACGCGGTTGAACACCACGTGAGCGTCCAGTTTGAAGGCAGCGTGGGTGGAGGCATACCCATCATCGGCCCGCTCGTGCGGGACCTACTTGCGAACGACATCACCGCCGTGAACGCCATCATCAACGGGACGACCAACTTCATGCTCACCAGCATGGCTGGCGGTGATTTGGACTACGCTTCGGCATTGCGCCGTGCACAGGAGCTCGGCTACGCGGAAGCGGACCCAGCCAACGACGTCGATGGTATCGACGCCGCCTATAAGCTGGCGATCCTGGCCTCGCTGGCTTTTCGTACGCGTGTCCACGCTGACGACGTCTACCGTGAAGGAATTGGCCGGCTGGCCTCGGCGGACTTCCGGTACGCCGAGGAGCTCGGCTACGTGATCAAGCTCCTAGCAATCGGTCGCCGTAACGGCTCCACAGCTCAGGTCCGCGTTCATCCCGCATTCGTTCCCGCGGAGCACCCGCTGGCCAAGGTCGATGGTGTCCTCAACGCCGTCGCCCTGGAGGGCGACCTCGTAGGCTGGGCCATGTTCCAGGGACCCGGGGCCGGCTCCGACCCCACCGCCAGCGCAGTG
>CAUYXS010000017.1:0-14366 GCA_963577205.1 Dehalococcoidia bacterium
CTGGAGGTGATGCAGAATGTCATCCGGCTGTCTCTCGATAGCCGGATGGTCCCCCCGGAGGCCGTCGAGGCCTTGGGCCCGGAGATGCGTATTAAGGCCATCCCCGACGCCCTCCAAGACGCCGACCTAGCCATCTTGCTGGAGTCCAACGAACTGGGCTTCCGCTCCTATTACGCCAAGGTTGCCCGCGACGGCGAGCGCTCGCAGAAGCACTTGGCCGAGGCGAACCTCCGCCTGGTCGTTAGTGTCGCGAAGAAGTACATCGGCCGTGGAATGTCGTTGCTGGATTTGATCCAAGAGGGCAACATCGGCCTCATCCGTGCCGTCGAGAAGTTTGACTATCGCAAGGGTTACAAGTTCTCGACCTACGCGACGTGGTGGATCCGGCAAGCCATCACCCGGGCCATCGCGGATCAGGCCCGTACCATCCGCATCCCGGTACACATGGTCGAAACGATCAATAAGCTCATGCGCGTCAGCCGGCGCCTCGTCCAAGAATATGGGCGGGAGCCGACTACGCAGGAAATCTCCATCGGCATGGAGGTCCCGCCGGAGCGCGTGCGCGAGATCCTTAAAGTCTCCCAAGAGCCGGTATCACTGGAGACTCCCATTGGCGAAGAGGAAGACTCTCACCTCGGCGACTTCATCGAGGACCGTAGCGCCCCGGCGCCAGCAGATGCGGCCACGTTTCAGTTGTTGCGCGAGCAGGTCGGCGACGTTCTCGCAACGCTGAGCGATCGCGAGCGGCGCGTGCTGCGTCTGCGCTTCGGCCTGGAAGATGGCCGTAGCCGCACGCTGGAAGAGGTCGGGCGCGACTTCGGCGTCACGCGTGAGCGCATCCGCCAGATCGAGGCTAAGGCGCTCCGCAAGTTGCGCCATCCTTCTCGGTCCCGCAAGCTGCGCGACTTCCTCGAATAGCGACGGCCAATAGCCCTTGGGGAGGCCGCGGCATTTGGCCAGGGCCTTTCTTCTTGGCCTTGGTTGCGAGCGACCTAGGCCAACCGCGACAATGCCCCCTATGGCCTCCCTCGTGAGCCTACTTTCTGTCCCACCTGCGGCATGCGAAACGGCACCGAGGCCGAACGCTGCGTGAGCTGCGGGACGACCATGCAGCCTCCCTCGCAGGATCTCCGCGTCGCGGGTCCGGTCGTTGACCTGGACTACGCGGGGTTCTGTGTTCGATTCCTGGCCTTCGGGGTCGACTGGCTCATCCTCTTGGTCCCCGGTCTCGTGCTGGCCGTCATCGATCCCACAGGCCTGGTCGGCCTGGTAGGCAGCACCGCGTACTACATCCTGTTCACGGGGCTCCGTGGCCAGACCCCGGGCAAAATGGTGGTCGGGATCAAGGTCATCCGGATCGAAGACGGAAGCCTCCCTGGCCTGGGTGTCGCTGCTCTCAGGGAGACGCTCGGGAAGTTCGTCTCTGCCCTCGCGCTGCTCTTGGGGTACCTCTGGATAGCCTTCGACCCGAAGAAGCAAGGCTGGCACGACAAGATGGCGCGGACGGTCGTTGTCGTCGTCGTGCGCCCTCGAGCGCGGCGCCACCGGGGCCCTGTGCCCTAGGCACGCTCGCGGCCTACGTTCGCCTGAGGTCGTCCTTCGGCTCCATCGGCGGCGGCCCAACGGGCGGCAGCGCGTCCTGCCCGGTGTTTGCATCAGCCTGCGCCTCGTCGGTGAGACGACGATAGTCCTCGAACAAGAGCAGATTTGTGATGGTCCATAGCGGCTGGACCAGTGTGAGCATCAAGCCACCGGCGACGATGGCCAGCCCTGTCCCGCCCCCGAGCGCCGCGGCAATGCCGATTGAGACCAGGTTGGCGATGAAGCTGATGGCGATCATCAGGATCTGTATCCCGAACGTGCGCCAGGCGCGCCCCTTGGTCAGGCGCCAGCTCCGAATCAGCGCCAGCGCCGACGGGCTACGCTCGACGACCACGGCAGGCCCGTAGAGGGCCCAGCGGGCCACCAGGAAACCAGCGAGAGGTATCAGGATGACCGTTACCAGGGCAAGCATGAGCGAGCCGAAATAGATGACCCAAGCGCCGAGGTAGGCAGGGCTGAAGGTCAGCGCCAGCGTGTAGCCGCTCACGATGTTGGGGGCGGCCCCTTTGCGCTTCTCTATTACTATGATCAGGATCGCGGCCTGCGCGACGGCGAGAGGGACGAGCGTGACCGAGAGCCAGAGGTAGAAGGCGACGAACGAGGTAGGGGAGAAGGCTACGTCGAGGGCAATGGACAGGACAGCACCCAGTGCCGCGGCGCCCAGCAAGGGCGCGAAGGCCGAGCGATATAGGCCCAGCGCCTGACCGAGGAGCTGATCGACGGGAAGCGGTGTTCCCGCGGGACTGGCCTTAGCGCGCGCGAGACACCTCACGTTCGTGATGATGGACTAGGGAGTCCGAATCATAGCAGGGAGCCGTTCCATATACCCGGCTCCGGAGCCGGTACACATGCCCGAAATACCAGGCCTCGACGCCATCAGGGACTTCCTAAACGAGCGCCTCGCGGGAAAGCGAGTTGATAGCGCCAAGGCATTGCGGCCATCGATTGTCAGGTTTTACGAAAGCGAAAACTTCGAGACGGACGGTGTCGGCAGGGCCTTCGGTCTGATCATTCGTTACGGCAACGACCTAACGCAGACGCAGTTCACGGAGCACCTGCGTCCCTTCACAGGAGGGATCAAAGGCATCCTTACCCGCGGGAAGTTCATCGCAAACATTGGCAACGCCTGCGGCGATGAGGTGCTGTTCGAAGCCGAGGTATCTCCCTCTTCCAAGCGTCGAGCGCTGAGCGCTGACGATGTGCGGCAGGTATACGAGGCTACCCCCAAGGTTCTCATCGAAGCGCGCGAAGTCGTTCGCGAGCATATGCTGCCGCACATCCACAAGAAGGTGCGCGGTTTTCTCAAGGTGCACCGCAAAGGAGGTGAGCCCTGTTCTATCTGCGCCAACACCATCGGGGAGTTCACCGCCAACCAGCGCATCACGAACTACTGCCGTCACTGCCAGCTGGGCTCGCTCATCAAGGGCGCGGCCGAGCATGTGGCTCCGGCGTTTTAGTGGTCGTGGCGTAGCCATGCCGGCCATCTCGATCACCACGCCGAAACCCTTCGACTTCGATCTGACCGCGAGCCACCAGACGCACTACCGCGGCATTGCGGGTGCCGATGTGTATGAGGGAGGTGTCTACTACCGTGCCCTCCGCCGCGGCAGCCGGGTTCTCGTAGCAGCCGTGAGCGAGTCTTCCGGCGGTCGTGGGCTCGACGTTTCGCTGGAGGACGGGGCCTCCGACTCCGACCTTGCCTACGCCGCTCAGGCCGTCGCCGGCCTCCTGGGCCTCGACGCCGACCTCTCAGGCTTCTACGACACGCTGACTGCTGACCCGGTGCTGGCACGTACTGTGGCCAGCTTGCACGGGCTTAGGCCCACACGCACCGAAAATGTCTTTGAGGCGCTGGTCGTGGCGGTGATAGGTCAGCAGATTTCGGGGGCCGTTGCCCGAGTGATCCGCGACCTGCTCGTGCGCACGTTCGGCACCCCCGCCGAGGCCCATGGGCACGCGCTCTTCGCGTTCCCCACGCCCCACGTCCTCGCTGAGGCCGGACACGACGAGCTGCGGGCCATGAAACTGAGCAACCGCAAAGCGGAGTACATCCACGGCATCGCTATCAAAACACTGGATGGCACTATCAACGATGGCCACTTGGCCGGCCTTGAGGACGAGGAGGCTGTCGAGGAGCTGGTGAAGTGCCGGGGCATTGGTCGCTGGACTGCTGAGTGGATGCTCATACGTGCGCTCGGACGCCCCGACGTGATGCCCGCCGGGGACCTCGCGCTCAAGCGCGTGGTTTCGCAGCTCTACTTTGACGGAGCGGACATCACCGAGTCCCAGCTGGCGGACTTTGGACGGGAGCGCTGGAGCCCCTACCGAGGCCTGGCGACCACCTACCTCTTTTCGCATCTACGCCGCGAGCGGGCCCAGAATGAGACCGGCCCGGACGCGGCCGTGTAGCGGCCCTGGTGTCCGATACCGCGCAAGTTAGAGTCGAGCGCTCAGTGGTTGTCACGCGGCCTGACTGGGAGGTCTTCACTTTCGTCGCCGATGCGGAGAACGACGTACTCTGGCGCGCTCGCTCTCTCTATGTCCATAAGGCCTACCAAGGGCCCATGGGGCTTGGAGCGACCTACTGGTACGTGTCGCACCGCCGCTGGGGACGCAGGACGGGCATCCTGCGGGTTGTTGCCTACGAGCCGGACAGCCATGTAGCGTACGAAGGCAGCTTCGACGGCGGAGTCCAGCCTCGCGATTCGTACCGGTTCGAGTGCGTCGACGGCGGGACGCGCATCACCGCTACGTACGCTCCCCGGCTCAGCGGCCTCAGCCGGCTGTTCGCGGCTTACACCTTTATGCGTATCGGGCGCGACCTAGGCGACGACCTGGCGCAGCTTAAGCGGCTGCTGAGTAACCCCGCGCAGGGCGATGCGCTGGTGGACGCGATTCGGCGCTAGCTGGCTGCTCGGCTAGAAACCAGGTAGGCCGAGCCCTGACAGGCCGCGACGCTTGCCGGAGGCCAGCTGGCGCATGACTTTCTGCATCTGGCGGAATTGATTGAGGAGCTGGTTTACGTCGGCGGGGTTGGTGCCGCTGCCGCCCGCGATGCGCTTGCGCCGGCTCCCGGTGATTTGGTCGGGATGGTGGCGCTCCCAGGCTGTCATTGACGAGATGATGGCCTCAACACGCCGAATCCGGCCGTCGTCCAATGCCCCTGCCGGCAGCCGTGAGCTCATGGAGCGGAACCCCGGCACCATCTCCATCACGGAGGCGATGGAGCCCATGCGCTGGAGCTGCTTGAGTTGACCGCGGAAGTCCTCAAGGTCGAACTGAGCCCGGCGAAACTTTCTCTCCAGTTCCTTGGCGTCCTCCTCGCTCACCTGCTCCTGCACGCGCTCGACGAGCGTGAGCACGTCGCCCATGCCCAGGATGCGTGAGGCCATGCGGTCAGGGTGGAACGCCTCGAGCGCATCTGGCTTCTCGCCGACGCCCGCGAACTTGATGGGTACGCCGGTGACGTGCGTGACGGTGAGCGCCGCGCCGCCGCGGGCGTCACCATCGAGCTTGGACAGGATCAACCCCGTCAGCCCTAGCCGCTTGTGGAACTCCTCCGCAGCGTTGACCGCATCCTGGCCCGTCATCGCGTCGACCACCAGCAGGATTTCGGCCGGGCCCAGGGACGACTTCATATCCTCCAGTTCGCCCATCAGCTCGTCGTCGATGTGGAGGCGCCCGCCGGTGTCCACGATGGCCCATGCGACGCCCATGTCCTTGGCGCGCTTCAGTCCGTTGGCGGCGACCTTGGTGGCCTGATCCGGCTTCGCGTTCTCCCGGTAGACAGGAATATCGAGCTGCTTGCCCAGCGCCTCAAGCTGATCGATCGCCGCTGGCCGGCGCAGGTCCGCGGCGATCAGCAGCGATCGGTGGTTCTCCCGCCTGAGGTGGAGCGCGAGCTTGGCCGCGGCGGTCGTTTTGCCTGCGCCCTGTAGCCCCACCATCAGGATGACGCTCGGTGTCGATGGGCCGGGCTTCAGGCTGTGACTCTCGCCCCCCAGGAGCATGACGAGCTCGTCGTGGACGATCTTGACGACCTGCTGGCCGGGGGAGACACCGCGAAGGATGTCCTCGCCGACGGCCTTCTCCCTGATGCGGCCGACTACCTCGCGCGCGACGCGAAAGTTGACGTCGGCTTCGAGAAGCGCGAGGCGCACTTCACGCAGCGCAGCGTCGACGTCGTCCTCGGTGAGCCGGCCCTTGTTGCCCAGTCGGCCGAAGACGCCGGTGAGCTTGTCGGTGAGGTTTTCGAACATTCCTTTAGGGTATCACCGCGCGCGCGCAGCCTGGGTACCCGGCCATGGCTCGTCAGCCTTGACAGTCCACCCTCCCCTGCATACGGTTTGCGGGGGAGGGCTGATGGCTACACAGGACAGCGGCGCCGCGGAGCTTCGTCGCACGCCTCGGGTGCTGGGCAGCTTGGAGTCGCGTCTCATGGACCTGCTCTGGGACGCACGCGCCCAGCTGTCCGGCCCGGAGGTCTGCGACCGCCTGGGCGGCCAGCACAACTACAAGACTGTGATGACGGTCCTGAACCGGCTGGTTGAAAAGGAACTGCTCCGCCGCGAGCTTGACGGACGGGCGTATCGCTACGTGCCGCGCATGGACCGTTCGTCGTTCCTGCGCTCCGTGGCCGACGACTTAGTCCGCGGTTACGCCCAAGCCTACGGTGAGGCTGGGTTGGCGCACCTGTCGGCAGCCGTGGGCGGCGGCACCGCACCGCCGACGGCTGCTCCCGCTCAGGCGCCGGCTCCGCGGCAGGCGGAACCGCAGCGGTCGAATGCGACACTCATCGCGGTGGTTGCCGGCGCCGTCGCGTTGTTGGAGGTGCTGCGGCTCCTTCTTCGCCGCGGCAAGCGTACCGAGGACTAGCCGGCGCTATTCCTCGGGCTCGTGTGCCCAGTTCATCTTGGCCCGGGCGTAGCGGCCCATCTCCTCGTCCTGCTCAGACGTGCCCCCGCTGATACCGAAGCAGCCAATCAGTTGCTTGCCACGGAAGATGGGCGTGGAGCCGCCAGAGGCCACGATTTTGCCGCCGGTCATCACCGACGAATTGATCATCATCTGCGGGTTCCGCTCTTGGAACCACCGCCGGATGGTGAGGCCGTCCGGGAAGCGCGGGCTCATGGTGCGGAAAGCGGCAACTGTGTAAGCCTTAGCCCAGGCGATCTCCGCTGTGATGAACCCGGCGTCGTCCATGCGCTCCAGCGCGATGAGGTGGCCCTCCGGGTTGACGACGCACATGGAGATGGGGATCTGCATCTCCTCCGCCTTTTCCCAGACGTAGGTGAAAAACTCGCGGACTTCCGCGGCGGTGACCCAGCCGTTCGGCATGGTGGCCCCTCCAAGGGTTTTTGGCCTGGCGTAGCCACCGCAGCAGCCCACCGGGCTGGCATTCTAGCAGCCGTGCTTCGGTGTGGGGTCGTCTACGCTGACTCGATTGCCTGCCGGGCGACGATCCCCGCCTGCTTCTCCACGGCTTTGATGATGGCCTGAGTCCCTTCGTCGCCGAGACCTTCGGCTTCGAGGGCCGTGAACCAGGCGCGGGCGAGGCTTGTGACGCTCATCGGTACGTGCTTCTGGTCCGCCGCCTCCAGGATGAGGCGCAGGTCCTTCTGCTGGAGGCGCACCATGAAGCCCGGAGCGAAGTCGCCCTTGGCCATGCGGGGGCCCAGGTTGGAGAGCTGCCATGACCCCGCCGCCCCCGCGGATACCGCCTCGATGGTGCGCTCCAGGTCGGCGCCGTGCGCCGCCGCGAACACGAGAGCCTCGGCCACGGCGGACACCGTCCCGGCGACCAGCACCTGGTTCACCAGCTTTGTGGTCTGGCCCATGCCGCTGGGCCCGGTGTGCGTAATCCGCTGGCCCATCGCCTCGAAGACGGGCTGGCACCGAGCGAAGGCGCTGGCCTCGCCGCCGACCATGATAGCCAGCGTCCCCTGCTCCGCGCCCCAGGACCCGCCGCTGACCGGCGCGTCCAGCATGGCGATGCCTCGGCCTGCGAGCCGCTTGGCGAGCTCCCGCGTCGCACCGGGCGCGATGGTGCTCATGTCGACGAGCACCGACCCTGGCGCCATCGACTCAGCTAGGCCTCCCGGTCCCTCCACCACCGCGAGCACGTCAGGCGTATCAGTGACCATCGTGACGACGACGTCGGCGGTGCGGCCAACTTCCGTGATGGAGTCGACGACAGTGACGCCGGCATCTGCCAACGCCTCGGCCTTGGAGCGTGTGCGGTTGTAAGCGACTACGGCGAAGCCGGCCTTCGCCGTGTTTCTTGCCATGGGAGCGCCCATGATGCCGGTGCCCACGAATCCCACCCTGCGTACATTTGCCATGGCCCCCTCCGTTTCGCGCCTGCATGGACTCGTCGCGACCGCCAGAGACTACCAGGCGCTCAGGTGGCCGGTCGCGTCTGGGCTTATCACCGCCGGAGCCGCGCGTCGTTAGCGAAGGGGATACTTCACGGGCATGCCGGATCTGCGGGGATAGCGCAGGTCGATAGGCGAAACCTTGTCCACAAGGACGACCCATCGCGGCTCGCCGGCCTTTTCGACGGCGCGTACCTGGCCTCCCAACACTTCAGCTGCAGCCGTCACGCTCGATGCCTCCGCCGGTCCGTCGGTGCCACGCTGGGCCAGTAGCACCCCACCTACGCGGAGGAAAGGTAGCGTCAGTTCTAGCACCGTGGGAAGCGCACCGAGCGCCCGCGCCGTGGCCGCGTCGAAACGCTCGCGTAGCTCCGGGTCGCGCGCCAGCTCCTCGGCCCGTCGGTTGTGGACCGTGACGCCGCTGAGGCCCAACTCATTCACGAGCCAGCGCAGAAACCCGGCCTTCTTCGCCGTGGCCTCGACGAGCGCCAGCTCGATGCCCGGCAACGCGAGCTTGAGAGGGACGCCGGGGAAGCCGGCGCCAGAGCCAATGTCGACGAGCCTGGCGCCTGCTGGCAACGTGCGCAGGTACGGCACCAGCGTCAGCGCGTCGAGGAAGTGGCTGCGTTCGATGTCAGCCAGCGCCGCTGCGGAGGTCAGATTGAGCCGGAGGTTCCAGTTCTCTAGGCTCGCTCGGTAGCGCGCGAACAGTCCGAGTTGCGCTGCGTCGAGCGGCACGCCCAGCGCAGCGGCGCCCTCCTTTAGTCCCCCAGGTGCGGTTGCCATGGCCCGTTGATTCTAGCAAGCCCGCGCGCGTTGACCCTCTGGGATGCCGGGCATATCATCGCTCGTACGGGGCCGCGCTGGCTCGGGGGCGCGGAAAGCGGCCGACTCACTGGGGGATCACCATGGCGACGAGAGCATTCCTGCTCATCGAAACGCAAGTTGGCAAAACGAGGGATGTAGTCGCAGGTCTGACCGGCCTCGGAGGCGTCGTCACGGTAGACGTTGTCACGGGCCCGTATGACATCATCGCCACGCTGGAGGTGAAGGATCTCGCCTCGGTCGGCGACCTCGTCACCGGCCGCGTCCACACCATTGGCGGGATCGGGCGCACCGTCACCTGCCTCGCGGTGAGCGACGTTTAGGCGGCGCCCGCTTCCTCGGCCTAGTCACCGCGGCCGGATTGGCACGCATGAATGACACCGACTGCATCTTCTGCAAGATCGCGGAGGGCACCGTGCCGGCCGCGAAGCGCTACGACGACGGCCAGGTCTTCGCCATCGCGGACCTGAACCCGATCGCACCCACGCACCTGCTTATCATCCCGCACGCCCACGTGGACGCCCTTGCCGAGGCGGGTGCCGCGCGCTGCCTAGCTCTGGCGCCCGCAATCGCTCGCCTCGCTGGTGTCGACGCAGGAGGCTACCGGCTGGTCGTGAACCAGGGCCAGGCGGCGGGACAGGTCATCCTGCACTTCCATATGCACCTGTTGGCGGGTCGCTCGCTCGGAGGTATGGGATAGATGGCCCTCGAACTCCCGCCACAACTACAGGCGAGGCTTGCCTGCCTCCCCGCCGGGCTGGCGGACCACGTGGAACGGGTGCGAGACATCGCGCGCGAGCTTGCCGGAGCACACGCCATCGACACGGCGCTCGCGGACCTAACCGCAGCGGCGCATGACGTGGCCAGGCACATTCCGGGATCACGGCTGCTGGAGGAGGCGGAGCGAATCGGCCTGCCAGTCAACTTCATCGAGCGCCAAGCCCCAGTGTTGCTGCACGGTCCTGTGGGTGCTGCCTGGCTCTGGGCCGAGGGATCGGTGACTGACGCAGAAGCATGGGCGGGCGTCCACTGGCACACCACGGCCCACGCCGACCTGTCGCCAGTCGGTCAGGTGGTGTTTCTGGCTGACAAACTAGACCCGGCCAAGGCGGTTGCGTACCCGTTCCAGGCTGAGGTGCGCGCCGCAGCGTTCGCGAGCCTGACCGACGGGTTGCTGGTTTTCTTGGACGGTGCGCTACGCCAGTACCTAGAGCGAGGCGACATGATCCACCCTGCGTCCATCGAGGCGCGCAACGCGTACCTCCTCGCGGCGTCCTGCTAGCCCGCGAGGAGGTACCTAGCACTAACCCTGGTCGGCCAAGGGGATTAGACCTGTTGGTTGCCCCAGTGGTCCCAGTGCGCCACCTCGCTCAGCGGGCGGCGTGTCGTCGAGCCGTAGTGCTCTTTGTCCGGGTAGCCCATGGGGATGGTCGCCATCAGGTCGACGTTGTCCGGCACGCCCAACAGCGCCTTGATCTCGTCCGCAGACCCCAATGACAAGTTGGTCAGCACGGCCCCGATGCCCAGCCCTCGGGCCGCTAGCAACATGTTCTGCACCGCAGGGTAGATGGACATGCCACCAGGCGACGGGGCCGCACCCTCGGGGCGCACGTGGCAAGGAAACACTAGAGCGGGCACGTTTTCCAGGCTCTCCACCAGAGGCTTGAGCCGTGGGAAGGGCAGCTCGTCGCCGGGCTTCATGCGGCCCAGCGCCCGCTCATACATGACAGCGAATCCTGCCTTGCCCCACTCGGCGATCTTGGCTATGGAGTCGTGGTCCTGAACGACGAGGAAAGCCCACGGCTGACTGTTGCCGCCACTGGGAGCCTTGGTCCCAGCCTCGATGATCTTGCGCAGGATCTCGTCCGGCACCGGGTCTGGCTTCAGGCTCCGGATGGCGCGCTGAGAATAGATCGCCTCGAACAGCCCGATCTCTTGGTCTGCCATTAAGCGCCTCCTTGGGGAAAGGGAAAGGGATACGAACCGGCCCCAGGCTAGTGTGCGCTGGCCTCGCCCGCAAGTCTCGACGGCGTGCGGCCAGCAGCCGCTGGTCTCGCGCTTAGGAGTGCGGGAGACCAGCGGCCGAATAGCCGGCGCCGCCAGCCAGGGGGCCAGCGTTGACACTGAAGAACAAAAGTTCTATTCTGTGTTTCTGCTCTCGACCGCATGTTTTCGAGCAGGCCGTCAATCCCGCTTCACTCAACGCCTCGCAGTGCCCCAACGATTGCCTTGAAACGCACGAAGAGCGGATACGAAACGACCACCACAGAGGAGTGATGACCATGCGCATGTACAGAACCACGAGTCGACGCCGACATGAGCCCAGCGTCGATTCCCTCCCCGAGAATCTGCACTACCAAGACAACGGGTGCGAGGTCGCAACCTCGTGCCTCGGCTGTCCTTTGCCTCGGTGCAAGTACGACGACCCGGCCTGGTATCAGAACTACCGGCAGGGACAACGGGACGAGCAGATCTTAGGTTCCTACGACCGGGGCCTCACGGTGTTCCAGGTGGCCGCTCACTTCGATGTGAGCCCGCGCACCGTCCACCGTTCGCTGCGGCGCAGGCGGGACCCGATTGCGGCGACTGCCTAGACAATACCCCGACGAGCTTGACAACGAAGAGGCCCGGACGCAAGTCCGGGCCTCTTCGTTGTCGTGGAGTTTTGGTCGGGGTGCCCGGACTTGAACCGGGGACCTCCTGCCCCCCAGGCAGGCGCGCTACCATGCTGCGCCACACCCCGACTAACGATGACCGTAACATAGGCCACGGCCTGGCTCAAACCGAGCGCCCCCATGGCCTAGCTTGAGCGTAGCGCATTGTATACTGGGCACCCGACGGACCGACCCATCGGCCCGTCGCCAGGGTGATCCCAATGGACGACCTCAGAGGCCAACTCACAACCTTATCGGAGCGGATCGCTTCGATTATGGAGCGCCTTTGACGTCGCCGGTCTCCTAGCTGAAGCCGGGCGCCTCGAAGCGCTCTCGGCGACCCTGGGTTTCTGGGACGATTCGCAGCAGGCGCAGCAGACCATGCGACGTATTGCAGCGCTGCGCTCCAAGGCCGAGCGCTGGCTTGGAGTCGACGAGCGCGTGCGCACGGCCGTCGATCTCATGCGGCTCGCCCAGGAGTCCGACGACGAATCGATGATCGCGGAGCTGGCGGACGAATCGCGCGCTCTGCTGGCCGAGGCTGACGACCTCGAGCTGGCGCTGGTGCTCGCCGGGCCGTACGACGATCACAACGCACTCCTGGCCATTCACGCGGGCGCGGGCGGCACCGAATCTCAAGACTGGGCCCAAATGCTGCTGCGCATGTACTCCCGCTGGGGTGACCAGCGCCGGCTGAAGACCAGCATCCTCGATTCCTCCGCCGGCGAAGAGGCAGGCATCAAGAGCGCGACCCTGGAGCTCACGGGGCCTTTCGCCTACGGCTACGCCAAGGCGGAGCGCGGCGTGCACCGGCTGGTGCGCCTCTCGCCTTTCGATGCGGCCCACGCCCGCCATACGTCTTTTGCGCTGGTCGAGGTGCTGCCTGAGGCCGAGAGCGACGTCGAGGTTATGCTCGGACCCGATGACATCACCATCGATACGTTTAGGGCCAGTGGCCCAGGCGGCCAGCATGTGCAGAAGACCTCGACGGCCGTTCGTATCACCCACCACGCGACAGGGCTCGTTGTCTCCTGCCAGAACGAGCGCTCGCAAATCCAGAACAAGGAGACTGCGCTTAAAATACTGCGAGCAAGGATCATCGCAGTGGAGCTCAAGCGCAAAGCGGAGGAGCGCGCCGTGTTGAAGGGCGCGCACGTGGCCGCTGGCTGGGGCAACCAGATCCGCTCCTATGTCCTCCATCCCTACAAGCTAGTGAAGGACCACCGCACCGGCGAAGAGTCCACCAATCCAGACCAGGTGCTCGACGGTGCCATCGACCCCTTCGTCCGCGCCTACCTCCTTTCGGCGGTGGATGCGGAGGCGCCCCTGTAGATCGCGGGAGAGTCCTGGCGTTAGAGCTGCCGACCGAAGGCGCCAGGTGGTTCTTCTTCACGCCGGCGAACAGGCGTTGGGTATCGGCCCTCCGCCGCGGTACAAGCCGAGGGCCGGGCATCTGCTGCTGAGGCATAGCGCGCCTCCGCAATATGAATTACTACTTACGAAAGCGAAAAGTAGAGTAGCCGGCAAGTAGTCTGCGCGAGACAGTTGACACCGAAGCGCAGCCAGATGAACGCGAAGCGGCACGACACTTGACTGTGCCGCTGAGGGCTCCCGCTAGGCGCCGCCTGGAGGCATGAACTCGACGGCGGGCTTGCCGATGGCCTGGAGAATTGCGTTGAGGAACACTTCGTCTGGGACGGCTCCCACGAACTCTGAAGTGTCGTTGATAATTGTCTTCGGTACGCCCATGACCTGGTACTGGCGGGCGGCCTCAGGGAATTCTTGGACCTCGAAGACCTCCGCCGTCACGTTCGGGCTGGCCATTGCCATTGCGTGGGCCGCACGGGCCACGGTCGGGCAGTGTGGTCAGGTGGGGGTGACGAACACCTTCACCGTGACGGGCTGGTCCACGTGCTCCGCGACCGCTAGGGCGACCTCCTGGCGGACCTTTGGTGTGTTATTGGAGAGGGCGTCGATGCCTTCTAGGATGGTCGGGAACTCGTTGCCGACCGGGGCACCATAGAAGCGCACGCGCCCGCCGTCGTCGTCGCCGAGCACAATGGCCGGGATATGCTGGATGCCGAGCCTGTCGGCCTCCGCCTTGCCGTCGCCGTTCACGTCGTACGTCACAAGCGACAGCTTGTCCGATAGCGCCGCCACCTCCTCCAGGAGCTCACGGGTCACCTTTGCCATCTCGTTGGGCGTGTGACCAGGGAGCGTAAGGAGAGACCTGGCGTCCGACTCACCGAAGAGCTTCAAGGTCACCGGGGCATCTAAGTGCTCGAAGCGCTCTTGAAGGATTTCGCGGTCCTTGTCCGAAAGTAACGGCATCATGGTCCTCAGCTCCGCTGGCGTACCGACCGTGGCCCACGGTCGCCGCCGGCTGCGGGAAGTAACGGGATTCTACCAGGCGCCTGTCCGGGCTCGCTCAGCGTGTCGCTCGCCACACGTGAATGAGGCGCTGCAAGACCGTAATCGATCCGATGGCGACGATGACGCCAAGTGCGGGTACCGGATAGCCGGCGAGCAGCCCGCCGCCAAGCACGACGACGCGCTCCGGACGCCCCATGAACCCAACGTCGCCGGAGATGCCCAGCCCCTCGGCTCGTGCCCGTGAATAACTAACCAGCGTCGAGATCACCACGGCGGAAAAGGCGAGGTAAGCCCCGAGGTCGTTGCTGTCTTGAATGAAGTAGGCCAGCAGCCCCAGCAGGACAGCGGCCTCGGAGACCCGGTCAGCGACCGAGTCGAGGTAGGCGCCGAACTTGCTCGCGGAGCCGCTCAACCGAGCGACCGCGCCATCCAGCAGGTCCAGCGTCGCCCCGGCCAGCATGACGATGCCGCCGACCAGCAAGCGACCGTCGGCGATGAGCCAGGCCGCGCCTCCGACGATAGCCAGGCCGGCCATCGT